>JAVBSD010000234.1:0-6929 GCA_031547325.1 Victivallaceae bacterium
CTATACCTGGCGCATTACCCAAGCAAAAGAACCGGCCCGGCTCTTTTTGCTGGCCGATTCGTGGAACGGGGCAAGCCAGAGCACCTTCGGCTACTTCCACGCGGCCGGATACGGGTCGTTCCTCCTGGCCCACAACCGGCAGGCCAATCTGATGTTCGCGGACGGCCATGCCGCCGCCAACCCGAGCGGCGCGCTCGAAGAACTGCCGCTGTCGACCCTCTGGATATGGAATCAGGATTTTGCCAATATCAAACTCCGGGACTGACACCATGACCCGAAACACCATCCTGTCGGTCGCAATGTGGTTCATCGCCGCGTTCACCGCGGGCGCCTGGCAGGTCCAACTGCCGGAGGCCCCCTCCCCCGCCGAAGTCACCGCCCGTCAGGAACTCGAACATTATCTGGAGGCCGTCGCCGGAAGTTCTCTGACCGTGGACGGTGACGGCGATGTGACATTTTACCTGGGAGACAGCGATTTTTCACGCTCCCTCGGCATCGACGCGGCAACCCTCGCCGACGAAGAGTGGCTGATCCGCGCGGAAGCCGGAAACGTCGCGCTGCTCGGCGGCGGCGAACGCGGCACCCTGTACGCGGTCTATCACTTCCTGGAGGATCAACTCGGCGTCCGCTGGTGGGGCCCCGGCGAGGAAACCGTGCCGCGCCGCGAAGGCCTGGCGCTGCCGCGGCTCAACCGCGCCGGACGGCCTTTCTTCCGCCAGCGCGAAGTCTACCGTCATTGGAGCAACCTGATCCCGGACGGAGGCCGGTTCGCAGCGAGGCGTCGATTGAACCGCGACGGAGAACGGGGCATCGCCGCGGAATTCGGCGGACAACTGCGCTACGGCGGACCCTATTTCGTCCATACCTTCCATATGTATCTGCCGGAGGATCGCTATTTTGCCGACCATCCGGAATATTACGCGCTCGTCAACGGACAACGCGCCGCCGGCCCGCAATCGCAGCTCTGTCACAGCAATCCGGAAATGCGGCGGGAATTATACAACCAACTGCAAAAACGCATTCTGGCGGACGAACAGGCCGCGGCCGCGGCCGGCGAAGCGCCGCCCACCCTCTACAGCCTGTCGATGAACGACTGCAAAAGTCCGTGCCAATGTCCGGAGTGCCGGGCCGTCGTCGAACGGGAATATTCCGGCATGGGACCGATGCTCGAATGCCTGAACGAAATCGCGGGGAAATTGCGTGAATTCCGCCCCGGTATCCTGCTCTCCACACTGGCCTATTACGATACCGAAGCGGTTCCCGCCACCCTGCGTCCGGCCGACAACCTGCTGATCGTCCTGTGCGACACCTCCACCAACCAGGCCCAGCCGCTGACCGCGCCGGAAAACCTCCCGTTCCGGGAACTGCTGGAAAACTGGAGCCGGATTGCGCCATTGCTCGGCGTCTGGGATTATTCGATCACTTTCGAGCTGCCGAACGGCCCCTACCCGCACGAATACGCACTGCCGGAAAACATGCGGCTGTACGCGGACAACCACGTACAATATCTGTTCTTCGAACACGAAGTCGCGGAATGCGCCGATTGGTACGTTGCAAACGTCTGGCTCGAAAGCCGCCTGCTGGAAGACCCGTACCAAAACGCGGAAACGCTGCGCCGTGAATTTCTGGACGGCTACTTCGAAGCCGCCGCGCCGCAAATGGCGGAATACCGCCGCCTGCTGTGGGAAGCCTGCCGGGACACGCCGGCCCGGATCGGCTGGTTCGCCACCGCCTCCGAGTACAAACACATCGACTGGGCCAACGCAATCGTCATGCAGCGGCTCTTCGATGACGCCGAAACTGCGGTCGCCGGACGTCCGGAACTGCGGCGCCGGGTCCGCCGGGCGCGGCTGAACCTCGACCGGATCTGCACCCTGAATTACAACCGGCTCGCCAATGCCTTCGTCGCCGCCGGCAATGACGTCGCCGCCTTTCCGCTCATCCAGCGGGAAATGGCCGAACGGGCGCGCCATGTGTGGCTGGCGGAAATCGACCGGCTGCTGGAACCGGCAAGAGCCTCTCACTCAAGAAACCAGGCGGAAGCAGAATTCGCGGCGGTCGCCGGCGTCGTCTACGCGCCGCATCGCCCGCCGTCGCGTTTCGCCGGCCGGGAACATCTGGATTTCCCGGCCGACCGCATGCAGCTGTATTACGGCGTCCAGGTCTCCGGCGATCCTGAGGCGGAATCGGCCTACGTGATAAGCCGGACCGTCGGCAGTCCCGTGCTGCACTTCGGCCGTTACATTCCGCCGCAACAGCGGATCGCGTTCACCGGGACCGTCGAACCTCACGCGGATGCCGCAACCGGATTCCAGTGGCATAAACTGGGCGAATGGACTCCGGAGCCCGGCGAATACCTCTATTTTTACGGCGACTGGGCCGTACAATACCATTGGGCGGCCCTGCTGCAGGATCAGCCGAAACGAAAATATGAATTCTGGGCCAGCGTCAAATTCGATGACGCCGGCCGCATCGGCATCGAACGGCTGGTGTTGGTTCCGGCGGAGTGATGCCCGGCTTTATTTCGCCGGGCGTTTCAGGGCCGAAACCATGGACAGGCACTTCTTGGGGCAGGCCTCCACGCAGGCGCCGCAGAGAATGCAGCGGTGACGCTCGAACTGCCACGACTGATCCGGCTTCCGGGTCACTTCCAACGCGTGGGAGGGACACTTCCTGGCGCAGATGCCGCAGTAGATGCACTTGTCCTCCTCGATCACCAGTTGGCCGCGCTCCCCCGGAAAGGCCGGGCGGACCTCCGCCGGATAATTCCGGGTGCAGGGCGCGCGGAAGGTGTTCCGGACGATTTCCTTGAAGATGGTAAACAGTTTCATTTCAGCGCTCCGTACAACTGACACACGGGTCGATCGAGAGAATAATCACTCCGACGTCGGGCAGCGAACACCCGATCAGCATCGACAGCATGGGAGCGATATTGGCGAAAGTCGGCGTGCGCACCCGCAGCCGGTCGAGCTTGTCCGTGCCGTTGGATTTCAGGTAGTACAGCACCTCGCCGCGCGGCTGTTCCGCCCGGATCGCCACCTCGCCGGCCGGAGGATTGCCCTTGTAGGGCGTCTTCAGCTCCGAATCCGGCAGCTTGCCGAGCGCCTGGCGGACCAGCTCCAGCGACTGGAGCAGCTCCTGCGCCCGCACCCGGGTCCGGGCGTGGGAGTCGCCGTCGTATTCCACCACCGGCTTGAAATCGAGTTCGCCGTAGGCGCAATACCCGGTGGTCCGGTGGTCCATGGTGATGCCGCTGCCGCGCGCGGTCGGGCCGACCGCGCCGGATTCGAGCGCGGTTTTGCCGTCCAATACGCCGATGCCGACCAGGCGCTTCCGGACGCTGTAGTCGTCGAGCAGGACCGGCAGCAGACGCTTCAACTCCTGCTCCACGATCGCGAGCTTGTCCAGGACGTATTTCTTCTGCTCCGCGTCGATGTCCTTGCGGACGCCGCCGATGCAGCAGCTGCCCAGCATGATCCGGGCGCCGGTGGTGCATTCCATGGCGTCCATGATGTGCTCGCGGGTCCGCCACAGCTGCATGAAAAGGTTTTCAAAGCCGAAGGCGTCGGCCAGCAACCCGGTCGCCAGCAGGTGGCTGTGCATCCGGTGCAGCTCGCTCCACACCACGCGCAGATATTGCGCGCGCGGCGGAACTTCGAGTCCCATCAGCTCCTCGATGCCCATGCAGTAGGAGAGCGAGTGGATAAAACTGCAGATGCCGCAGACCCGCTCGATGAGGTAGGTGTCCTGCACGAAATCCTTTTCCTCGGCCAACTTCTCCAAGCCGCGGTGAACGTAGCCCAGCACCGGCAGCGCCGAGACGACCTTCTCCTCCTGCAGCCACAACCGCAGCTGGATCGGCTCCGGCAGAACCGGGTGCTGCGGCCCGAACGGTACGACCATGCTCATGCTTCACCTCCTTCGCCCACGATCTCCACGCCGACGCCGGGAACCCGGCAGAAGGGCCGCACCGGCGCCTCCTCGGTCAGCAGGAACCGGGTGCGGTAATCCATCTCCAGGCCGCGCACGGGAATGCCGAAGAGATCCTGAATTTCATTTTCGACCACCAGCGCCGGAGAACACACGCCCGAAATGCTGGGCAGATGCTCCTCGCGGGGCAATTTCAGATGCAGGGTGGTCAACGCGTAATCGAGGTCGAAATGATAGTAGACATCGAAATGCGTCCCCGAATCGACCACGGTCATGGTCACGAAACGGTAACGCCGCAGAACCAGCGACGCGATTTTTTCGATCATGTTGTCGAAGGTGATTTCTTCGGAAACCGTCATCATGACGCCACCTCCTCCTTGGGTTGTTCCGTCTCCGGCGGAGGCGTCGGACGGACGATTTTGCGCTTCTTTTCAGCCGTCACCGTCGCGACGCCCTCACGTTTCTTCGCCAGGATGCCGACCGCCTCGACGATGCCGTCGATCATCGCCTCCGGCCGCGGCGGGCAGCCGGGGACGAAAACGTCGACCGGAATCACCGAGTCGATGCCGCCGAGGACGTTGTAACAGTCGGCGAAAATGCCGCCGGTGGAGCCGCATACGCCCAGGGCCACCACCACCTTCGGATCGGGAATCTGGTCGTAGACGTTTTTCAGGACCCGCTTGTTGCGGTGGTTCACCGACCCGGTGACCACCAGCACGTCGGCGTGCTTCGGATTGCCGACATGGACGATGCCGAAGCGCTCCACGTCGTAGACAGGCGTCAGGGTGGCCAGGAATTCAATGTCGCAGCCGTTGCAGCTGTTGCAGTTGAAATGTACCACCCAGGGGGATTTCGCAGTCGCTTTTTTCATCGGTTCAACTCCATAACCAGATCAGGTTCGCCAGCGCCAGCGACAGGGGCACGGTCCACATGTAGCGGACCATCCACCCCGCGGTCAGCCGGGAGAAGGCATTGTCCAGGACGATCAGGAACACAAACACCAGCGCCGCCAGCACGAACCCGATCAAAAGATTGGTGTGCCAGAAACACATGACCAGACCGAAAAACATGGTGATCTCATAAAAGTGCGCCACCTCCAGGATCCCCAGGAACGGACCGGAATATTCCAGCGTGATCCCCTTGACGATCTCCTGGTGGGCGTGATGCGAACCGGCCACGTCGAAAGGGGACTTTTCCAGCTCGATCGCCACCACGCAGATGAACGCCAGGAACAACAGCGGCATCGAAAGCAGCAACGGCTGCGAACTGGCCACCACCTCGGAGGCGAGGAAGCTGTTGTCGCGCAGGTTGATGGCGAGAATCAGCACCAGCAGTACCGGCTCATAGGCCATCAGCTGGAAGATCTTGCGCTGACTGCCGATCCAACTGTAGGGCGAGCGCACGCTCATCGCCCCGAGAATCAAACAGATGGTCGAAAACGCGTGAATCAGCAGGATCATCAGCAAATCCTGCTGCAGGATCAGCATCACCACGGTCAGGATCATGAAAACCAGATGCAGCACCGCGTAGAGAATCTGCGGACGGTGCAACGCGATCGGGTCCTTGGCGAACAGTTTGAAGGTGTCGTAAAAGGATTGCAGGAGCGACGGCCCGATCCGGCTCTGCATCCGGGCGGAGAGCTTGCGGTCGAAGCCGGCGATCAGCGCGCCGATCAACGGAGCCAGGAGGATCGCCAAAACGACCCACGTGACTTTATGGTTCAGAATGTCGATGATGTTCTGCATGAAGTGTTACTCCGAAGTTCAGCGCGCGATGCAATAGCCCAACAGCACGACGATGACCAGCCAGGCCAGCCAGTTGACGCAGATGGTCACCCGCCGTTCGTTGATGTAGTTGCGGAAATAAATGCTCGATATGGTGGCGTGTTCCACCCGGTCGTAAATGGAGTGGAAGTCGTAGGTACGCACGTCCTCCGCCATATCGACGTCGTCGATCTTGACGTTTTCGCCGCACAGGCAAGGCAATCGCACGCTGCTTTTTCGGAACCGCCTCCAGCAGAAAAAGTAGAACAGCACCAACCCGAGCGCGATCGATCCGTAGATCAGCAGCGACGGATAGTAGAACTGGTCGGCGTCGTCGAAGTTCTTCCAGTTGATCCCGGTGAGCCCGGCGAAAACCTCGCGGGTCATCGGCGAGAAAATATCGACGAAAATCCACATCGTGCAAACCCCCGTCCCCAGCACCAGCAACGCCAGGAACGACAGCGAAATGCGGACCGACGGGTCCACCGCTTCCTTCGGCGTGTGCTCGTGGTAGCCGGTGTTCTGGAGCCGCCCGATCCACTTGGCCCAGAAGAACACCGTCAGCGCGCTGCCGAGCACCATGAAGACCAGCAGAAACGGCGAACGGATCGTCGCCTCGATCGCCAGCCACTTGCTCAACAGCATCCCGAACGGCGGCAGCAGCATCGACATCATGCCGAGCAGCGCGATCCGGGTGGTGAAAGGCATTTTGAACAGCATCCCGTCCATCACCTCGATGTCGCGGCTGCCGATCCTCTGCTCGATGTTGCCGACGCAGAGGAAGAGCAACCCCTTGGAGATGGCGTGGAAGGTGATGATCGCCAGCCCCGCCGCATACGCCAGCGGCGTGTTGAGCCCGGCGCAGGCCACCACCAATCCGAGGTTGGAAATGGTGGAGTAGGCCAGGACCTTCTTGGCGTTGCTCTGGGTACAGGCCAGCAGCGCCCCGGCCAGGAAGGTCAACGCCCCGGAAAAAGCCACGAAGGTCATCGCCTGTTCGTTGTAAAATCCCGGCGTGATCCACATGATCAGATAGACGCCGGCCTTGACCATGGTCGCGGCGTGAAGCATGGCGGAAACCGGCGTCGGCGCCACCATCGCCCCCAGGAGCCAGCTCTGGAAGGGAAAGAGCGCCGATTTGGTGAAGGCCGCGACGCAGAGCATCACCGCCGGGAGCAGCGCAAGCTTGTTGCCGCTCAGGATCTCGGTGAAGCTTTCACCGCCGAGATTCATCTT
>JAVBSD010000034.1:0-10046 GCA_031547325.1 Victivallaceae bacterium
CTCGACACCCTCTTCCGCTCGAACCGGCTGCTGGATGTCAACGCCGCCAGCCAAACCTACGGCAGTTTGTTCTTCGACGAGGTCATTTCAGTGGTTTACGGCGACGACAACTCCCGCGCCGCCTTCGGCGCGGTGCTCGCCGGAGAGCTGCTGGACCTGGAGGAGAACGTCGAACCGGTGATCCGCCTGGCTTATTCCCTGCTGCGGACGACCGGCGCGAACGGGCTGCGCCGTCCCTCGCTGAGCCAGCCGGAGAGCTTCGCCGACGGCCGGACCTGGAGCCACTATTACCGGGAGCGGATCGGCGAATGCCGCCCGCATTACCAGGCCTTCCAGTGGGCATTTTTCCTCCAGATGTACCAATTGACCCGGGATGGAGAATTTCTTGAATCGGCCAGGCGGGGCATCGCAACCGCGATGGCGGAATTCCCCGATTTCCGCTGGCAGAACGGCATCACCGGCGAGTGGGCGCGCATCCTGCTGCCGCTGGCGATGCTCGTCGAAATCGACGATACGCCCCTCCATCGCCACGGCCTCGACCGGGCGGTACAGCTCCTCGCCGCGCAACTCGACCGGCACGGCGCCGTCATCGAGCGGATGGGGAAGCCCGAACTCGGCAGATACCCCGCGCCGCAGCGAAACGCCGATTTCGGCGTCGACGAAGCCGCGCTGATCCAACGCAACGGCGACCCCGCGGTCGATCTGCTCTACACCATGAATTTCGCCTTCATCGGCATGCACGAAGCCGCCGTCGCCGCCGGCGACGCCCGGTACCGCGACCATTGCGACCGGATGGCGGAGTTCCTGTGCCGGATTCAGGCGGCATCGTCGGCGCAGCCTTACCTCGACGGCTGCTGGCTGCGCGGCTTCGACTGCGATTTGTGGGAATTTTTCGGCAGCTCCGCCGACACCGGCTGGGGACCGTGGTGTGTCGAATCGGGCTGGACCAACGCCTGGATCGCCCTGACCTTCGGCCTGCGCCGGCTCGGCCGGCCGCTGCTGTGCCGCGCCCACGCGTCCAGGTACGCCGCCGCCGCGCCGAAGATCCGCGAAGAGATGTTCGGCCGGGATCGTCCCTCGACCACCCGCCGGGGGCTGATCACCGACGTGGACGGCAACGCGGTTCCGGCGAACTGAGAACCCGCGATATCCGGGAAAAATAGTTGCCAATTCGTTCCGACGATGCTATATTATGAATTGGAGAAATAATCGTTGGAACACTCATGATGTATAAACAAATGTTGACCGGCAAGATTCACCAGGCGCGCCTGACCGCCTGCGAGCTGGAGTACGAGGGCAGCTTGGCCATCGACCCCGAGCTGCTGGCGGAGGCCGGAATCCTGCCCTATGAAAAAATCCTGGTCACCAACCGGCGCAACGGAGAACGGCTGGAAACCTACGCCATTCCGGCCGAACCGGGCAGCAGGGTCTTTTGCCTCAACGGACCGGCGGCGCGCAAGGGCCAGGTCGGCGACGTGATCGTCATCATGGCCTTTTCGCTGCTCGAAGCCGACGCCGCGGCCAAGGTCGAACCGCGGGTGATCGTGCTCAATGAACACAATGAAATCGTCGAGCGCAAAGGGCGGAAGCCCGCATAAAACGGCGGCTTCCGGCCAGGTGCTGACCGAGTATTTGCTGGCGCTGATCGCCGTGGTATTGGCGGCGGCGGCGGCGCTGGCGCTGGTCGGGTATTTTTTCGGCTACGGCGGGTGGCTGTTCGGAGTATTGGACGCGGGATTCCCGTAACAAGGGGGAGAAATATGAAGAAGCAGAAGAAACATCGCCGGCAATCCGGCCAGGCCCTGGTGGAATACGTCATCCTGATCACGGTCATCGCGCTGGCTTCACTCACCGTGCTGTTCGCCTTCAGCGACCAGATCCGCGCCATGTTTTCCGGAGCCACCGAAGCGCTGGGCGGCACGCCCGCGCCCGACGCCCATGTTTCCAGCGAAGAGTTGATGAAAAGCATCGGCGACGACTTCAAGCCATGAGACGCCTCCATCCGGGCGGACCCCGCCTGGGACTCCGCGAACTGCTTCGCCACAGCCTGATCTTCCGGCAGGTGGTGCTTTTTCTCTGCGCCCTGGCCGCGTTTCTGGTGGTGTTGACCGCGGCAGGCTGGCTGCTGCTCGGCTCGACCATGAAAATGCAGCGGATCCAGGTGATGTTCGCCGCGGAGAAGATCGTCCGCAACCTCGATTCGACCTTTCTGGTGATCGACGGCAACGTCGAATCGGTCGCCAACCTGGTGCCGCTGCTGTCGCAAGACCGCGAAGAATACCGCCGGGCGGCGCGGGAAATGGTGGAAAAAATGCACCGCGATTCGCCGCTGGTGTGCGGCGGCAGCATCGCCTTCACTCCGGAATTCGCCGCGACCGCCGGCGTCGGCATGTGGTACGTCGGCGTCGACGAAAACGACCGTTTCCATGTGCGCGAAGTCGACGACTTCGACTATCACCTCGAACCCTGGTTCGTCGAAGCCCGGGAGCCGGAACGCAGCGATTACTGGTGCGATCCCTACACCGACCCGATCGCCAAGGTCACCATGACCACCTGTTCGGTGCCGATTCTCCTCGACGGCGAATTCATCGGCGTGGTCACCGCCGACATCTCGGTCCACGACCTCAGCCGGCTGCTCACCGCGCCGCGCTCCATCGAGCCCAATGAACTCGAACGCAACGTCCACACGCCCGAGGACGACGAAGAGTTCGCCGACACCTACGCTTTTCTGGTGACCCGCGACGGCCTGATCATCAGCCACCCCAATCACCAGTTCATGCTCCACTCCATCGCCGACGTGCCGGAGCTGCGCCCGGCCGGCGAAGAGCTGCCCGAAAAATTGCGGACGCTGCTCTCCGACCGCGAGGGCGGCTTCACCCATGTCTCCCACAGCGACCGCTTCGCCGGCAAAGCCTACATCTGCTGCACCCCGCTCCTGAACGCCGACTGGACTTTGGTGCTGGTCATCCCCGACGCGCTGCTCTACCAGCACGTGGTGACCGGCAGCACCATCGCGCTGGTCCTGCTGGTCACGCTGCTGGTCGGATTGCTGGTGATCCGGCAGACCTGGCGCACCCTCAAACCGCTGAACGACCTGGCCGAGACCGCCTACCGAATCGGCCAGGGCGAATTCGACACCCCGATCCCCCACTCCGAAGCCACCAACGAGGTCGGCGCGGTCAGCCTGGCCCTCCTCGACATGCGCCGCGAACTCGGTCTCTACATCGAAAAAATCAAAGCCTCCACCGCCCGCCAACAGCGGCTGGAAAGCGAATTCAAGCTCGCCCAGGAGATCCAGCGCTGGCTGCTGCCGGCGTGGCGGCCGCCCTACAGCGGCAACGACTGTTTCGAACTCGCCGCCCACCTGGTCGCGGCCCGCTCGGTCGGCGGCGACCTCTACGACTTCCGGCTGACCGACGACAACCGGCTCTACGTCGTGATCGGCGACGTCTCCGGCAAGGAAATCTCCGGGGCGCTGCTGATGGCGGTGGCCCAGACCCTGCAGCTCGGGTATTCTTCCGGCGGCGAACTGGAACCGGGCGCCATCCTGACCCGGGTCAACCACGATCTCAACCAGAACAACGAGCTGTCGATGTTCGTGACCATGTTCATGGGCTGCATCGACCTGGCCTCCGGCAGGATGCGCTTCTGCAACGCCGGCCAGAACCCGCCCTACATCCTGCGCGCCGGCGGCAATCTGGAACGGCTCGCCGACCTTCACGGCCCGCCCCTGGGCGCGGCGGATTACCGTTATTCCGACAGCGAAATCCGCCTCGCGGCCGGCGACACGCTGGTGCTTTACACCGACGGCGTCACCGAAGCCCAGGACTGCGGCTTCGAGCTCTACGGCGAATCGCGTTTTGAAAACGTTCTCGCCCGGCTGCCCTCCGGCGCCGCGCCGGGGCGGCGCATCGACGACATCCGCGGCGACATCGACAGCTTCACCGCCGGCGCCGAGGCGGCCGACGACATCACGCTCTTGCTTTTCAAGCTGCTCCGGCCGGCCGTCTCCGGCGAAAGCTTTCACCGACAAGGAAACTCATGACCGAAAAACGTTCGCCGGAAGCGACTCCCTATACCCCGGCAACCCGGCTTTTGCTGGAAATCGCCTACGACGGCAGCGAGTATTGCGGCTGGCAGATCCAGTACCATTCGCCGAGCGTCCAGGAAATCGCCCAGGAAACCCTGACCAAGCTCTACCGCGGGCTGCCGATCCACCTGATCGGCTCCAGCCGCACCGACACCGGAGTGCACGCGCTCGGCTTCGCCGCCAGCTACCTGGTGCCGGAACAGCCGTGGATTCCGCTGGACCGCATCCAGACGATCATCAACCGCCGCTTGCCGCCGTCGATCAGGATCATGTCGGCGCGCGAAGTGCCGATCAGCTTCCACACCCGCTACGACGCGCTGGGCAAGGCTTACACCTACGTCTTCAACAACGGCCCGGAAACCCCGTTCTCGGGGCGGTATTCCTGGGCGACGCGGCGGCGGCTCAACTACGAACTGATCCGGGAAGCGGCGCAGCTGCTGATCGGCACCCACGACTTTTCCAGCTTCGTGGTCGAACGCAGCGCCATCGACGACGCGGTCCGGACCATCTACTCGATCGAAGTCGAACACTTCGGGGAATTCACCTGCGTCACCTTCAAGGGCAACGGCTTCCTCTACAAGATGATCCGTTCGCTGGCCGGCTTGCTCGAAGCGGTCGGCGCCGGTGTAGTCACCGTGGAAGCGGCCGAAATGATCCTGGCGGCGCGCAGCCGCAGCATGGCGCCGGAAACCGCGCCGTCGCGCGGGCTGTTCCTGATGAAAGTATTTTTCGACGAGGCCGAAATCGCGCCGTGGAAGCTGGACGCCGTGCCTTTTTTCCGGTGACAAAATAAAAAAATCCAAAAGGGCCGCCCGCTGGGCGGCATGGTCCAGGTTGGACTTTGCTGGCGCGGTCCAGCCGCGGAGGCTGGTCGCCCGCCTCAGCGGGCGAAACTCCAAGGAAGCCCGAGCGGGAGCGAGGGCGGAGCCGGGCCGGTCGCGCCACCCAAGCGCGAACCAAAATCCTCAGTTCGCAAAATGCCCGATGGCCCGTTTCAGCGCCAGGGCCTGGAGGCCGATTTCGGCGTCGCTGCCGTAGTGGGTCTTGAACTGAACCATCCGCGGCTGAAGATGTTCCGCCACCGGGCAGAAGACGCCGCCGAAGCGTTCGGCGAACCACGGTTCGCGGTAGGTCAGCCGCCAGGCGCCGTAGAACCCGTCGCCGCCCTCGGCGACGAAGGCCCGCCGCAACTCCTGCCACCCGACCCGGTCAATGTCCAGAACCATCGCGCAGCTCCAGTAACTGTGAAAATAATCACGCGGCGTCGCCTGCGGCCGAAGCCAGGCGCAGCCGGAGGCGGCGTCGAGCAGGGCTTCGGCGGAGCGCCGGCGCATGGCGACAAAGTGCTCCAGCTTCTCCAACTGCGCGCAGGCGACCGCTGAACACAGCTCGGACAAGCGGTAATTGAAGCCGTAAGCGGTGTGCCGGACGGTCTCCGGGGAGGCGATGGCCTCCTTGGAGATTTTCGACTTCCCGGGCGCGGCGCCGATCTGGCCGTAACCGAGGCTGCCGAAGCGGCGAATCCGCTCCGCCAGGGCGGGATCGTCGGTAATCACCATGCCGCCCTCGCCGCAGGTCATGTGCTTGGAATTTTGGAAGCTGAAGCTGCCGGCCGCGCCGATTCCCCCGGCGATCCGCTCTCCGATCCGCCCCAGGAAACACTGGGCGCTGTCCTCGACCACCGGCAGCCCGTAGCGCAGCAATTCCGGCATCGCCGCCGGCAAACCGTACAGCGAAACCGGCATCACGGCCCGGGTCCGGGAGGTGATTTTGCGGCCGGCATCCTCCGGAGCGAGGATGAAGGTGTCGGGATCGACGTCGGCGAAAACCGGCGTCGCCCCGGCATGCAGCACCGCCAGCGAGGTGCTGGCCATGGTCAGGGGCGGCACGATCACCTCATCCCCCTCCCCCACACCCAGCGCATGCAGCGCCGCGTGCAAGGTCGCGGTCCCGTTGGCGAAGCTGATCGCATACTTCGACTGAAAGGTCTCGGCGAACAATTGTTCCAGCCGCCCGGTGAAGCTTTCCCGCTGCGCCCCGGGAAAACCTCCCTCCAGCACCCGCTTGACGTAATCCAGCTCCCGCCGGTCGACACGCCACGACCTGTTCATGCCTCCACCTCGACGACCGATCCGAAAATGCCGCCGGAACCCCGGAACTCCACCGGATTCAGATAATAGGCAACCAGATACCGGCCCTCCCCCAGCGGCGCGATCCACGGATAACCGGTGTCGGTCCGGCCGCCGTCGGCGCGGATGATGAATTCCGGAGCTTCGGCGATGTCGGTCAATTCGGCATTGCACACCCTGGCCCGGACGCCGAAGGGCTCCATGCGGTAGCCGTAGGCCACCAGGAAGCGCCCGTCCGGCAGCCGTTCGGCGGCCGCCGGTTCGGCGTGAATCCCGGTGTCGCAGGGGTCGCTCCAGCTCCGTCCCCGGTCGGCCGATTCGGCGACCCACAAACGCGCCCGCTCGAAGCGTTCGCCGGCGGGCGAACGGTGGCAGCGCATCAGCATCACCCATTTGCCGCTATTTGTAATACAAAGACAGGGCTCCTCCAGCACTCCCACCCCCCGGCCGTCTGCCGCCAGGGTCAGGAATTGCCAGCTCGTTCCTGCGTCGATGCTGCGGTAAACCGCCACCGAGGAGTGGAATTCCGGCAGGAAGCCCAACACCTGCCCCGACAGCAGGAGCGACCCGTCGC
This sequence comes from Victivallaceae bacterium, assembly GCA_031547325.1. Taxonomy (GTDB): domain Bacteria; phylum Verrucomicrobiota; class Lentisphaeria; order Victivallales; family Victivallaceae; genus JAVBQJ01. Next base: position 6,794 of record JAVBSD010000034.1, read on the forward strand.
CGGAGCGGCGGATGTTGGCCCGGTTGTGCAAACGCAACGGCTGCCCCGGAAGCACCTCTCTGTTCCCCGGCAGCGGCTCGGGCACGAACGGCCCCTCCCAGCTCTCGGCGGCGTCGCCGGAGCGCATCACGAAGCTCCCCGCCGGCGCCATCCAGCCCAGATACCGATGCAGATACTCCCCCCGGCCGCTCGATTGCAACGCTTCGACCGTCGCTTCCGGCACGAACTGCCAGACGAAACTGTTGACGTAGAGAAAATTGCCGTCACAGAACAACCCGCCGTCCTGACTGGCTCCGATCGGCGGCGCGCAGACCAGCCGGGGCTCGCTCCAATGTTCGCCCCCGTCGTCGGAGACGACCGCCATCAGCTTGGAATTCGGGTCGCCGTGAAAAACATCGTCGTCGCCAACCCCCGGCCAGCCGTAATAATTCGGCGCCCGCCGGAACACCGCGACCAGCCGCCCCTCCGGCAGCGCCGCCACCGCCGGAAAAGCCGAGTAATAATGCGCGTCGCGATAAATCATCAAATCTTTGATTTTCTTCATAACCTTCAACAACCCTATCAGTGCATATTGAATTGCATCAAACCTCTGCCGCCATCTTTGTATTACAAAGATTATTATAGCGCGGATTTTTTGAAAGTCAATACCCCGGAACGTGATTTTCGCGGATAATGCGGACAGAACGGAGAGGAACGGAGAAAACGGAGCGGACGTATGGTCCGGGCTGCCGCCCGGACCAGCCGCCCTCCGGCTTGAAAGCGAAGGTATTATTTACGGCCGTCGAGGACCGCCTGCCGGTACAGCGCGTAGTTCTCGTAGAGGGTGGCGGCGCGTTCGCCGCCGACCTTGACCGGGTGGTCGGGATGGTGCATCAGCCCGGGGTACTGGTAGATGATCTGCTTGTCGACGTAGGGCGCGGTCAGTTCGAGCTGGGCGACCACCCGCGACAATTCGGTCGGCAGCAGCTCCTTGCGGTGGTCGAACTCCCAGAGTTCGAGATCGTTCCACAGCGCGGTGCGGCCGCGGTCGCGCAGATAGAAGTTCCACAGCTTTTGGTCGCGCTCCTCCCTGGAAGTCCAGCCGTCGTGGGCGAACTTGGCCATTTCGAAGAAGTGCGGCAGCCGGTCGAGGCTGTGGTAGCGGTTGGCGCGGGCGTGACGCCCGAAGATGTCGGGCTCGACCCCCAGCCCCACCGAATCCTGGTAAGCGGCGATGTCGACGTCGATGTCTCCGAGGACGCAGGCGCAGATGCCGCGGTCGATGTTGGGGGCGATCATGAACGGCGCGTCGGCCGCCTTGCGGATCGCCGGGACGATCCGCATCAGGCTGTCGCGGCCGGAGACGCTGGTCGGCGGATATTCGTAGGTCCAGTACCAGCCGCCGAAGCCCTTGCGCTCGGCGTAGCGTTCCAGGAGCTCGACCGCGATTTTGGAGCTCAGTTCGATCGCCCGGTCGGTGTCGAGAAAGGGATCGGGGAAGTACATCGAATAAATCCCGTGGATCACCGTCATCCCGAGCCGCTCGGCTTCGTCGATCACTTCGTCGTAGAGCGCCGGTTTGCCCTTCATCCAATCCGGCACCGGCCAGTGGCGGCTCGGATAGTAGGCGCGGATATCGTCGAGGCCGTTGCGGGCGTCGACGCTCTGCTGAAAGACCAGCGTATCGATGCCGATCGCCGCCATGTCGTTGAGGGTCTGCCGCCAGTGGTCGGGGGTCATCGCGCGCAATTCCCGCTGAAAACGCCTCCCCTCCTGGTCGTCCCAGTGATCGAGCTGCATGAAAGTCCCGGTGATCAGACGCCGGTTTTCCGGATGGAAATTGGGATTTGCCACAAGTGCCGCCTTTCCGTTTAAACGTTTCAGTTACTATATACGCGACTCCGCCAAAATTCAAATGCCGCTTGACATTCCCGGGAACCGGGATATATTCACTAAATAGGAGTTTCAGTTTTTTTCAGGCAGGCAACGACAAAATTGAGGAGAATGTCATGTCCGAAAAACTCACCACCGCTTCGGGCGCCCCGGTCGGCAACGACCAGGCTTCGATCACCACCGGCAACCGCAGCGCCTACACGCTGCTCCATGACGTGCATCTGCTGGAGAAACTGGCGCATTTCGACCGCGAGCGCATCCCGGAACGGGTGGTGCACGCCAAGGGCGCCGGGGCCTTCGGCCACTTCGAAGTGACCGACGACATGAGCCGCTACACCTGCGCGGCGCCCTTCGTCGGCAAGGGCCAAAAGACCGAGCTGCTGGTGCGCTTCTCGACCGTCGGCGGCGAGCGCGGCTCGGCCTACACGGCGCGCGACCCGCGCGGCTTCGCGATCAAGTTTTACACCGAAGAGGGCAATTACGACATGGTCGGCAACAACACGCCGATCTTCTTCATCCGCGACGCGATCAAATTCCCGGATTTCGTCCACACCCAGAAGCGCAGCGCCCGGACCAACCTCAAGGACGCGACCATGTTCTGGGATTTCCTGTCGCTGACTCCGGAGTCGCTGCATCAGGTGATGTTCCTCTTTTCCGACCGCGGCACGCCGAAGAGCTACCGGATGATGGACGGGCACTCCAGCCACACCTACATGTGGTACAACGAAAAGGGCGAATACGTCTGGGTCAAGTACCATTTCAAGGCCGACCTCGGCTTTCAGACCCTGACCGCCGCCGAGGCCGAACATCTCGCCGGCAGCAATCCGGACTGCTGTACCGAGGATCTCTACGAGGCGATCGCCGGGGGCGACTGCCCCGGGTGGACTTTGTACGTCCAGATCATGACCAAAGAACAGGCGCTCCAATACCCATTCAACCCCTTCGACGTGACCAAGGTCTGGTATCACGCCGACTTCCCGCTGATCAAAGTCGGCAGGATGGTCCTCGACCGCAACCCCGAGAACTACTTCGCCGAAATCGAGCAGGCGGCCTTCGCGCCGGCCAATCTGATCCGCGGCGTCGCGCCGTCGCCGGACAAACTGCTGCAGGGACGGCACTTCGCCGACGGCGACACCCAGCGCGGGCGCCTCGGCGCCAACCACCAGCAGATCCCGGTCAACGCGCCCAAGGCCAAACTCAAAAACTATCAGCGCGACGGCGGCATGAACGTCAACGGCAACGGCGGCGGCGGCCCCAACTACTGGCCGAACTCCCGCGACGGCGTCATGCCCGATCCCCAATCCCTGGCCCCGGCGGTCGAGGTCGACGCGGTGATCGCGCGCCACCCCTACGAGCTGAGCGACGTCGATTTCGTGCAGCC
>JAVBSD010000192.1:0-6344 GCA_031547325.1 Victivallaceae bacterium
CAAATTCCTCTGCCCAATGCCACTGGATGAAATCTCCCGGATAAAGCACATCTCCCAAAATAGGCTGAATGACTTCATAGCGTAAATAATGAAGCACCGGAGCCCCAAGATTCGTGTGGCTGACGTGCTCACTCACATATCTGACCAGATAAACATCCCAGAATTGCTCAAAGTCGTCTCCTTTCAAATATTCACCGAAGAACATATCGAGCATACTCGGCCGATGTTCCAATGCTTCAGTCTCTGCGTGTCCGGCCGAGCTTTCCGCCCGGGGCGGCGCCTTCGGACTGTCTTGCGCCAGGACGATGAAACCCACGATGGCGCCAAGGACTCCCAGCACAATCGCACCTCTGATTTTTGCCGTATGCATCGCCAGCTCCTGCTTTAATCGTCTTCATTTCCGCAGTTGTATTCCCGCTCCGGGATACTATCGCGTTGGGACTCATTTGGAATATTGGGGGGAGCCCAACCGCTTTCATCTGAAAAATCTTGCCAAAATATTTGTGTATCAAAATAAAATATCATTTTTACTTCGTCAATTCCAAACTCATCGCGATCCGTCAATGACCAGAATATAAACGATAATTGCCGTGAACTGATTTCTCTTCCAAATGTGTGATGGGGCGGACCAAGTATTTTAACCAGATCCTCCTCCAGCGCGGCAAAAAGATTTTTCCGAGCCGTGCTTTCTTCATTCACTGAACAGTCATTATAGTAAAAAGCAATATTTCCATCAAAAACCAACAGGGAACCATCGGCAATTTCCCACACCCGCCATCCTTTATCGCCAACATAGCCATGCGGACCGATTCTGGCGTCAGCGATATTGATAAACTCTGTTTTCAATTCACCGCCCGACATCTCGCGCGGAATGCAAAGGGGTTCCGAAGAGGCACAACCAGCCAAGATCAGTGACACGATACATAAAATCGAACTTTGAAGTATTTTCATATGACGCCCTGGCGTAAAAGATTCCGCTGTTGATTATACCCGTGATCGTGACGTTTGTCAAGCCATGCGGCGAATTATACATGAATTCAGTGTCGGACGCCACCCGGAGCCAATATCATAACAATCGCATTATAAAATATTTACAAAAAAATTAACACTGCCATCATTGCATTCGGAGCCATGCGGCGGTATACTGTCGGAAGCAACCGTTTTTTGTCGTGCCGGCGAAAAAACGAATTAACATTATGAACCATATATGTCCACAAGTTTGTCCCTATGCGTTGTTTGTATTCGTCATGATCGGGCGGTATTTTAATAATATTCGGAAAGGGTATTGTATTCATGCCATTCGACCGCAGCCAACTTGATCCCGGAAGCAGGCAGCCGCTCTACGTGCAATTGAGCGAGGTGCTGGCCGGCTATATCGCCACGCCCGAGGGAATGCGCGCCGGCAGATTGCCCGGCGAGCTCGAGCTTTGCGGACATTTCGGAGTCAGCCGCAACACCGTGGCGCGCGCGGTCAAAATCCTCGGCGACGCCAATTTGGTGCGCCGGGTCAAGCACCGCGGCACCCTGATCGTGGCGGCGCAGAGCAACCGCGATCCGGCGCGGGGACGCGCGTCGATCGGATTGGTTTTCCCGATCAGCGTCAGTTGGAACGCGGCGCTGCGGACGATCGAGGAGGAAGTCAACCTCCACGGCTACAATCTGGAGATCTTCCCCTACCAGTGGGAATCGCCGGAGGCCGAACGCGACGCGGTCGAACGCGCCCGCGCCCGCTGTTCGGGACTGATCCTCTACCCCGACTCCCGGGGCGCCGCCGCCCCGCTGGTGGACAAGCTCAACCGGGAGAAGTTTCCGCTGGTGCTTTTCGACATCGACTTCAGCGAAGTCGCGTGCAACGCGGTGGTCACCGACGGCGAGTCCGCCGGGTTCCAGCTCGGCCGGTACCTGATCGAACGCGGCTGCCGCCGCATCGCCTGTTATTCCTGGCTCGGCCGGCTCAATTCGAGCCGCCGCAAAATCGCCGGGTTCACGGCCGCGCTGACCCAGGCCGGCCTCGAAGCGGGCGAAATGCTGGAAATCGACGGCGGGGCGGTCGATTCGCCGGAGGTCCTGCGCCGGTTGCGCGAATCGCTGGCGCGCCGCCCGGACGGCATCTTCTGCACCTTCATGTGGAAAGCGCTCTTCGACGAATTGCAGCATACCGGAACCGACTCGATCTCCATCGCCAACTTCGATATCGCGCCCTTCCTCAATTTGAACTTCGAAGTGCTCTCCGCCGAAACCCCGAAACTCGCCATCGCCTCCCGCGCGGTGCGGTTGCTCTGCGAACGCATCCGCCACCCCGATGCGCTTTTCGAAAAATGCTTCATCGCCCACCGGATCATCCGCCAACCGAAAGGAGGCCACCTTGCCCCGTGACCCGCACCCGAATCCAGGCATACATGATAAAACCACCCCAAAAAGGAAAACCAAAATGAAGAAAGCAACTGTTTTCACCCTCATAGAGCTGCTGGTCGTCATCGCCATCATCGCCATTTTGGCCAGCATGCTGCTGCCGGCCCTGTCCAAGGCCCGCGCCGCGGCGCAGTCGATCAAATGCGTCAGCAACCTCAAGCAGGTCGGCCTGGCCCAGACCATGTACTCGGGCGACTACGACGGCTGGACCACCAGCACCTCGCTGTACCTGGAGGCCCAGGGCGGTTACGCCGAGGGGTGGTATAGCCATTGCACCGCGCTGGCGGTGCTCGGCTACCTCTCCGGCTTCAGCGTCGGCTCCGCCTTCGTCGGCTGCTGTCCGGCCAGCAACGCCTCGACCTACGTCGACACGGCGAAGATTTACGGCTGGCGGGTTGCCGACGCAGGCGTCGACCACCCGTATTACCGCATCAGCTCCAGCCCGATCGTCTCCGACGGCGGCGTCACCTACAAGCCGGGCCCGAGCGGCCTGTGGCTGGTCGCCGACAGCGGCGCGACCGATGGAACGCCGCACTACATCGTCTACATCTACGACAACCCGGCCTTCGAACTGGTCACCGGCAGACACAACAGGCGCGCCAACCTGCTTTTCGCCGACGGCCACGTCGAAGCGGTGAGCAAAGCGCAGTTCGGCGACCTCAAGCGCGCCGACGACACCAACATCAACGTCGTCAATTTCCGGGAGTTATGACCTATGTTCCGCACCTTCATCACCTGCCTGTCGCTGTTGGCCGCCGTCGGCGCGGCAGCGGCCGGGCTGCTGACCCAGGAATGGCGTCAGCAGACCTTTTTGACTCAGGGCCGGGTCGAGTTTTCCGGCGCGGCCGACCGGCTCGAAGTTTCCATCGCCACCCAGGAAAAGGAAAAGTGCATCTTCTCCTTCTGGCAGCCGGTGTCGATCGACCCGACTTCGCGGTTGATCGCCCGTTTTCAGGCCCGGACCGACTCCGCCGGCGCCAAATTTCTCCTGGTGTGCGTCAGCTCTTCGCCCGGCTGCAACCTGCCCTGCGCCCGCGGCGGCACCTGGCTCACCGCGGAATGGGCGGATTATGAAATCCCCATCCCGCTGGCGGGCATGAACCGCGAAAGCGTCTTCGAATTCGTCTGGGAAGGCATGTTCCAAAAGGGCGAAATCCTGGAAATCCGCAACCTTTCCCTGACTCCGGACGCCGCCACGCCTCCGGCCCAGGTCTTCGTGACCGAACCGGCCACCCGGCTGATCGTGCCGGAGCAGACCGGAACCCGGCTGGCCGGAACCCTGGCGCCGCGGCGCGACCTGGCGAACGGGTCCTGGACGCTGCAAGTCGCCGACGCCGCGGGCAACATTCCGCTCACCGCTTCGGGACAGCTTGATTACCCCTCGACCGCCTGGCAGATCGACGCCGCCGGGCTGCCGGACGGCAAATACGAACTTCGCTTCGCCTGCGCCGGAACCGACGGGGCCGACGCCGGAACCGCGGTTTCCACCTTCATCAAAGCCCCGCCGGAAGCGCTCGGCAGCCACGTCCGGGACAATACCTTGTACTACCATGGCGAGCCCTTCGTGCCGATCGGCATCTTCCATGCCGGATTATGGAACATGGACCGCGCCAACCAGGTCACCGCGCAGCTCGGCGGCACGCCGCAATCCTACGACGAAATGTTCGCCGGCCTGCGCGATCACGGCTTCAACACGCTGCTGGCCGAATCCGGGATGAACGGCGAAGAGCTCGAACGCTGGAGCGCGCTGGCGGCGCGGTACGATCTGGCGGTCGTCCCGCGGATTCATTCGATCGCGGCGCCGGCGTTCGGCCGGATCGACAATTTGCTCGGCTGGTACGGCGCGGACGAGGCGTCCGGCGGACTGCCCGCCGAAAACGGCCGCCGCATGTACGCCGAGCTGAAATCACTGGAACCCTATTCCACGGTCTTCTCGGCCAACTACGAACCGACCCACGTCGAGGAAACCCGCGCCACCGGCAATCTCTTCGACGTGGTGCTCTTCGACCGCTATGTGGTCCGGGCGGCGGACACCGATTTCCGGGAGCTCGACGCGGCGATGAAACGGCTCGCCGGAATCGTCGCCGAACGGCCGGAGCTGGTCTTCGGAATAACGCCGCAATGCTTCATCTACTGCGGTCCGGAGCCGACGCCCGAACAACTGCGGCTCCAGGTCTATCTCGGCGTCATCGACGGCGCGCGCGCCTTCGTCTACTACAGCTACAACGAAAACTACGGCGTGGAGGATTTCGATTTCTCGCTGGAGGAATTTCCGTTGACCGCGACCGGCATGAGCCTGAACCCGGCCAGGAAAAAATGGTGGCTGCCCGAAAGCCGCCTCTGGGAAGCCTGCGCCCAAATCAACGCCGAGCTGGTCGAGCTCAACGACCTGATCCTCCACGGCCGGGAATCGCGCGCCCTGACGATCGCCTCGCCGGAGATCTCCTGGACCTGCCGCGACGCCGGCGGCGAAGCCTGGTTCATCGCCGCCAACCTGACCGCGCACCCGGTGAGCGCCGCAGGCAACGCGGCCGCCCCGCGACCGCTGACGGGCCGCTTCGGAACCGGCGACCTGGCGCTGGAAGCCGGAAATTTCACGCTCGACTTCGCGCCTTACGAAATCAAAGTATTCAACTTCGAGGACAAGTGACCCCAATGACCCGCGGCGAATATCTGTATCGCAAACGCTGGGGAGTGCTGCTCCATTTCCTGAGCGACCTCTTCCCCGGCGCAATGACCCTGGACCGCTGGAACCGGATCGTCGACGGCTTCGACGTCGAAAAATTGGGCGACCAGCTCGAAAAAGCCGGCGCCGGCTATCTGATGCTCGCCGCCGGCCAGAACTCCGGCTGGTTCTGTTCGCCCAATCCGGTCTACGAAAGCATCTGCGGCATCGGACCGAGATGCAGCCGCCGCGACCTGATCCGCGACGCCGCCCTGGCGCTCGAACGCCGCGGCATCGGCTTGCTGGTTTACCTGCCGGCCAATCCGCCGATGCTGGTCCCCGAAATCGTCGAGGCCTTCGGCTTTCACGACCCGCTGAGCTGGTCCGGCCGCCAGGCGGAATTCCAGCGTCGGTGGGAAGCGGTGATCCGCCATTGGGCGCTGGCCTGGGGCGGCCTCATCAAGGGCTGGTGGATCGACGGCTGCTACTTCGACACCTGCGACAAGCTCTACCGCCACCCCGACGCGCCGAATTTCACCAGCTTCGCGGCCAGCCTCCGCTCCGGCAACCCGGAAGCGCTGATCGCCTGGAATCCCGGCGTGGCCGACCCCGAGCTGTTCACGGTCTGCGACGACGAGGATTACACCGCCGGCGAATGCCAAAACCCGGGCAGCGTCGCCGTCCTCGGCCGCTTCGAAGGCCAGGCCCAGAGCCACGTCCTGAGCTACGCCGCCGACTGGTGGGGCGTCGGGAAACCCCGCTTCACCCCGGATGAAATCGTCGCGGCCTCGGCCAACATCACCCGCCACGGCGGCGTCATCACCTGGGACGTGCCTTTCGAACCCGACGGCTCCATTTCCGAAGCGTTTCTGACGCTGCTGGCGGCGGTCGGCGCCAGCCAGTCCGAACTGCGCCGGCTCCCCGACCTCCCGGAACGCCTCGAAGCGCGGCCGTCATTGTCCCCTCTCGACCGGCTGAAAGGAAGCCTGTCGGAAAACCAAAACCAAGGCAGCCTCGCCTTCACCCTGGCCAATACCCGCGCCCGAACCATCGTCAACCGCCTCGAATTGCACGGCGACGGCGTCGCGGCGGAGCCGGCCGTCTGCCGGGTCGAACTGGCTCCCGGAGAAAAGCGCGAGCTCGAATTCCGCCTCACACCCGCGCCCGGCATCCGCGAAGCGCATCTTCGGATCGACAACGGCTTCCGCAGCTTTCAGTTGAGGCTGCCCGTCCGCCGCCGGTTCAATCTGGAATCGCCGTTGGAAGC
>JAVBSD010000349.1:0-6615 GCA_031547325.1 Victivallaceae bacterium
TCTTCATCGACTGAGCCCCCTCTCCCAAAAAATAAAAAACAAAAAATAGTCGGCCGCCGCGCAGCAAGGCCAGGGTCCAGGTCCCGTGGACCTGGTGCGATCCAACTGCATAAGTTGGTCGCCTGTCTAAACAGGCGAAACAGCAGGGAAGCCCGAGCGGGAGCGAGGGCGGAGCCGCCCGGTCGGCGATGGTGGAGTACTTTGGGCCGAAGGCCCAAGTACGGAACATGGAGCCGGGCCGGTCGCGCCAGCGGGCGCGTTCAAAAAGCATCAGTTTGGCAGTTTCGGCAAAAAACGTATTTGCGCGAAGCGCGTCAATTCGTGTAAAAAAACGCATTTGTGCGAAGCGCGTCAATTCGTGTAAAAAAAACGTACTTGTGCGACGCGCGCTTTTTTACACCCGTTCCCACCCGTTAAAAAAACGTACTTGTGCGAAGTGCGTCAATTCGTGTAAAACAACGTAGTTGTGCGACGCGCGCTTTTTTACACCCGGTGCCATCCGTGCGTCTCCGTCAGACCAGTTTTTGGATTTGCCCGGACTGTCCTTGAGGAGATTGGTTCGCGCTTCGGTGGCGCGGCCGGCCCGGCTCCGAGCGGACTTTTGGAGGACGCGTTGCTCCTCCAAAAGTGCGCCATCGCCGACCGGGCGGCTCCGCCCTCGCTCCCGCTCGGGCTTCCTGAGAGTTTCGCCCATTGAGATGGGCGACCAGCCTACGCGGCTGGACCGCGCCAGGTGGGACCCCCCTGGACCCTGGCCTGGCTTCGCGGCGGCCGACTATTTTTGTTTTTTTATTTTGGGGAGAGGCGGCAGGGTTACTCGAACCGGATCTCCGCCTCAATCGGACGATGATCAGACGCCTCCTTCTCCTCAATAACCCGAAACTCCACAGCCGCCGCCGCCGCCCCCGGCGCAATCGCAATGTAGTCGAGAACCATCTTCGGCTCGGAAGCCGGAAAAGTCGACGCCGGCGCAAGATCGTTGGCAAAAATAAAACCGAGCTCACGCAAATGCTCAACCGGCGCCGAACCGGCAACCGCATTGAGGTCGCCGGCCAGAATGACCGGCAAATCAGCGTACTTGGCGAGACGCCCGGCAATCACGTCGAGAGCCTCGATGCGGATCGCTTCGACCTCCGGATTCTGCTGGTAGCTCAAATGAGTGGTCAGCAGATAATAAGGGGTCGGAGCAACGACCTTGACCAACAACGCGCCACGGGTTTCCTCCGGCGTCGCCGGAATCAGAAAAGCTTCGACCAACTCCAACGGATAACGCGACATCACCATGTTGCCGTAAAGTCCCTCGGGCGGATCGGCCCGGGCAGCGCTGAAAATGACGTACATGCCGGTCTTCGCCGCAAGAAACTTCGGCATGTCGACATAGCCGGTCCGGGCGTTGCGGCAGTCGACTTCGTTGAAGGCGATGGTTTCAGCGTCCAATTGCGCCAGGGCGGCGGCGGTGCGCTCAAGATCGAGTTTCCCATCCATCCCCTTGCCGATCTGGATGTTCCAGCTGGCGATGGTGACGACGGCATTTTCCGCGGCGCAAACGGTTCCGGCCAGACAGGCCAGACAACTCAAGGCGAACATTTTTTTCATCTCGGACTCTCCGGTTGATTCATGGTAATATAGCCCGCCAAAATCCGATGGCAAGAAAAAAAGCCGCCCCGGAGGGCGGCGTGAAACGCAGTTCCGCTCAGTCGTCGATGCGGGTCTGGTTGCCCCAGGCGCCGCCGCCGTAGGGCGCGACGACCGCAGTCGGACGCGAAAACCATTCCGGTTGGAGTTGAGTCCAATCCTGCGGCGCGGAGGGCGCGGAACGCCATTCGGTGTCCGAAACGATGTGCCGGACCGTGCCGTCGGCCAGCACCAGTTCCAGGTCCGCCAGTATCCCGCAGGGCAGGACGCCGCCGTCGGCGGCGTCCACCGCGAGGCAATTGACGCCCGCTTGCAACGGCAACTCGCGGAATGACGCCATCCGGGTGAAGCTCCCGCTCTTGCCCAGCTTAACGCCGTTGAGCCAGACGTCGGCGGTATCGTCGGCGCTGATCCGCAGGATCGCCGATTTCACCTCCCCGTCGAGGGAGAACTCCCGCATCATCCAGGCCCGGCTGCTCGGAGTATTCCGGGTTTCGGCATCCCAGATCCACGCGGCCCCGCCGTCGTAAAGGCGGTTTTGCCTGACCCACTTGGGCAGCGCGCCGGCGTCGTTTCCGGCGTCGGGCAGCCGATAGGCCGGAGGCGGCAAGGGCGCCGTGCCGTAGACGTGCACCCCGTAGGGTTCGAAATGGTCGCGGAAGCTTCCCGACGGAGCCTCGACGGCGCGCCCCTCGAAAAATACGTCTAGCCGGCCGGCCACGCCTTTGATTACGGCCTCTTGCGCGGCCTCCTAGGCGTTCAAGGCGATCAGGTAGCGGTGGCCGTCCAGCTCCAGTGTGTGGAGCTGGATCGCCGGATTGTCGCTGACCACCCCCTCGACCGGGCGGCCGCTTCCCAGGAGGCCGCTCATGGCGTGCATTTCCCGCGTCCCCCTGAAGAGTACGGAATAAAAGTCCGGGTCGCCGATGTATTGGGTGCCCCAATAGCTCACGCCGGTGCCGTGATGGATCAGCGCGTCGTAGAGCATGAAGCGGTTCTGGGTTGCGTCGGGATAGATTCCCTGCGAGGCGCCGGTGTAGCTGCCCCAGGCGAAGCCCTGAAGCACCATCCAGACCGGTTTGCGGTAACCGGTCGCCAGGGCCATCCGTTCGGCGTAGGCGCCGACCACGGTGAGCCGCTTGTCGTCGAGCGCGCCGTGGGGATCGGGGGAGGGCACCGGGTAGATGTCCACGCCGTAGATGTCGCAGGCGGCGGAGTAATCGCGGTGTTCGCCGACAGTTCCGCGCGGCGCGGCGTTGATCCAGATCGGACGGTAGGGGTCGAGCTCCTTGAGCAGCGCGTAGGAGCCGGTCAGCCAGTTCAGGGGACGCCCGCCCCAGCTCGGCTCGTCGTCCAGGAAGTACCCGAGCAGCGCCGGATGCGCCAGCGCTTCGGGCGTCAGGAGGCCGGCGAGATGCTGACGCCAGCGGGCTTCCGACGCGGCGTCGACGCCGCGCATGTTCCAGGTGTAGAGCATCACCTTGACGCCGTGGCGGGCGGAGAGTTCCAGGATCGGCAGCAGCTGTTCGGCCGTGTTGACGCCTTCGAGCAGAATCATGTTGACCCCGTTGGAGGCGGCGTCGGCGAAGGTCGCGTCGGTGTTGCCGACGATCTGGAAAAATCCGACCGGATAGAACAGTTCGCCGTTGACGTACAGATTGAGGTCGTCGCCGATCACCACTTCGAAGGGGGACGGCGGCAGCTTGCGCACGCCGGCGCCGATTTGCACCGTTTCGCCGTTCTCCAGCACCGCTTCGGCGTCGAGCCGGTAATCGCCCTCGGCCAGCGCGGCCGCCGGGAAGCTGAATTCCGCGCCGTCGCTCCGGGACAGCAGGTTCCCGCCCCGCCGCAATTCCACCCGGCACGATGCGATCGGCAGGTCGCCGGCGACCCGCCCGGCGATGGCGTCGACCGGCATGGAGGCGTAAATGCTGTTGCGGTAGATCGGCGAAGCCAGTTCGATTTTGAAGCGCTCCTCCAGCGGAATGACCCGTTCACTCAGCTCCAGCGCTCCCACCGTCATCCGGCCCTGAGTCATGATCCGCCAGGCGATCTCCGCCCGCGTCGCTCCGGGAGGCGCGATGAAGGTGAAGCTCTTGCGCTGGACCGAATCGGCCTGCGTGTCGTCCCACGGCCCGTCCTCGGTGATTCCGGCTTCGGGAAACGTGACGCTGATCCGGTAGGGGTGATAACCGGAAACCTCGCCGGAATTGCCGCGCCCGAGCATGGAGCAGCTCAACGCATACTCCCGGCCCGCCGTCACCGGGACGCCGACGATCCGCAGCGTCCCGGAGCCGGTTTCGATCGCCGGATGTCCCTCCAGCGACACCACCCGGCTGCCGGTCGGGCAGTTCCATTCGCCGCCGATTTCCGAGGCCATTTGAATGCGTTCCAGACGTTCGACACGGAGATTGCGGATGGCCACCGGGCCGTCGCCGGCGGACTGAATGACCAGATAGGGCGGAGTGCTGTCGGCGGTGTAGTCGAATTCCCGGCTCACCGCGGTCCAGCCGCCGTCGCCGGCGATGAACCCGGCGCCGCTGCCGTGCCACAGGACGCCTTCGGCCGTGTTCTGCGTCCAATCCAGGTAAATCCGGCATTGGGCGCTCGCCGACGCCTGGAATTCATAACTCAGGCGGTAGCTGTCCTGCGGGGCGAGCGGGATCGACTGCTGCTGCAGCACGCGGGGCGCTCCCAGGCGGAGGACGCCCGCCTCCGCCGTGATCTCCGAGCGGTCCGCCGGCAGCTGCCATTCCAGAAACCTCACGAACGAGGGATTGCGGACCAGATTGCCCGGCGTCGGCTGGATGCGTTCCAGGCGTTCGACCGAGAGGTTGCGGACGGCCACCGGACCGTCGCCGGCGGATTGGACGACCAGATAGGGCGGCACGCTGTCGGCGGTGTAGTCGAATTCCCGGCTCACCGTGATCCAGCCGCCGTCGCCGGCGGTGAACCCGGCGCCGCTGCCGAGCCACTGGACGCCTTCGGCCGTGTTCCGCGTCCACTCCAGGTAAATCCGGCATCGGGCGCTCGCCGGCGCCTGGAATTCATAGCTCAGGCGGTAGCTGTCCTGCGGGACGAGCGGGATCGACTGCTGCATCAGCAGCCGGGGCGCTCCCAGGCGGAGGACGCCCGCCTCAGCCGCGATCTGCGAACTGTCGTCCGGCAGCTGCCATTCGGCCAACCCCTGGAACGAGGGGTTGCGCACCAGATTCTCCGCCTGGACGCCCGAAGCCGCCAGCAGCGCGGAACATAAAACCGTGAGGGAAATCAAACGCATCGACGGAATTCCTTATTTCAATAGCCGTCCGGCAAAACGATGACGTAGCCGGCGTTCGAGAAGGTGGCGTTCGACTGATCCACCGAATTGATATGGCGCGTTTTCAGATCGCCGTGGGCGACCGCTTCGACGTGGCCGTCGCCGAAGAGCTGGTTGGCCCGGTCGTTGTGGCGGCGGTGCGCCGCGGCTTCGCCGCCGGGATCGCTCGGAAGCATCTTGTAGTACTGCGAAGCGCCCGAAATCACCGCGCCCACGCCCGCGACCTTGATGCTGTCGCTGACCACGAAAACCTTGCTGGCATTGGGCAGCGCCCCCCAATTGAGATAGGCGTCGCCGCCCCAGCCGCCGGTCATCACCGAGCCGCTGTATTGCCCTTTGCGCACCGCATAGGTGGACCATTTTCCGGGGGAAGTGGTTGGCGCGGTGGTCTGCCAGGAGCTCGGGGCCCAGGTCGGACAGAGCATGACGTTGGTGCTGGTCAGATAGCCCGCGTTGTAGAGCACGCAGGCCCAGGTCGATTCGGTGTGGGTCACGTCGTCGAGGCAGATCCGATCGTTCCAGTCGCCGGAGTACATGGCGAATCCCAGTCCGCACTGCTTCAGGTTGTTGATGCACCGGGTGGCCTGCGCCGCGGCCCGCGCCTTGGAGAGCGCCGGCAGCAGCATGCTGGCCAGGATGGCGATGATGGCGATTACGACCAGGAGCTCGATGAGTGTGAATTTCATTCGTTTCATAAATCGATCCTTTCAGTGAATGATGGGGTGTTGACGCGGCGGGCCGGAGCTTTCGCCGACGACCAGCTCCGGGGCGATTTTGATGACCCGGCGCGGGGCGTCCGGGTGGGCGAAGCGTTCGAAGAGATCGGCGACCAACTGTTCGCCGACCGAGGGGTTGACCGCGTAACGCACCGTGGTCAGGGTCGGCACCGAGTGCTGCCCCTGCTGGATGTGGTCGTGGCCGATGACGGTGAAATCCTCCGGGCACCGGAAGTTCAATTCATGCATGCGGCGGATGGTGCCGAGCGCCGTCATGTCCTGGTGGGCCAGGATCGCGGTCGGCAGCTCCTTGCCGGCCTGTCGCAGCAGGAGATCGAAGAGCTGCCGGCCGTCGGCGAAGTCCAGGAGGCCGTTGCGGCCGACGACCCGCTCGGCGCGCAATTCGAGGCCGTATTCCGGCGCCAGCCGGCGGATCAGCGGTTCGCGGAGGTCGTCGAGGTTGCCGAGCCAGGCGATCGAACGGTGGCCCAGTTGCCGCAGGTGGTCGAACTGGAGCCGCACCGTGGCCTCCAGGTCGAGCTTGACGCAGTCGAAGCGCGGGTCTTCGATATAAAAGCTCACCGCCGGGAAGGCGGCGTTGTCGGGAATCCACTTCGGCTCGATGGTGATCACGCCGTCCGGGTTCCAGGCCAGGATGCTCTCCAGCGCGTTCGGCTGTTCCTCGGCGTTTTCCCAAAAGGCGAACATCGGCGCGTAACCGCGCTCGCGCACCGCCCGGTGAATGTCGGCGACCATCTCGGCGTAGTAGAGATTGCGCGAACTCGGCACCAGGACCCCGATGGCGTGCGATTTGCGCCGCCTTAGTTCGCCCGCCGCCCGGTTCGGGCGGAACCCCACCTCGCGCGCCGCAAGCCGGATGCGTTCGGCCAGCTCCGGGCGCACCCGGTTCTTGTCGCGGTTGTTCAGCACCAGCGAAACGGTGGA
>JAVBSD010000116.1:0-2519 GCA_031547325.1 Victivallaceae bacterium
TGCTGACTCATTGCGTGTCGCTGCCGCGTCCTTATTCGCGCGCCTGCCGGGTCCAGGGAACGCGGGGCATCTGGCTTGAGGACGCCGACGGAATCTACATCGAAGGCATCAGTCCGCGCGAAACCGAGATCGACGTCGCCGGCAATCCTTACACGGTCCATCGCTGGGACCGGGTCGCGGACTTTTACGACCGCTACGACCATCCGATCTGGCGTGATTATCGCGGCGGCGCCGTCGGCGGTCACGGCGGCATGGACGCGTTGGCGTTGCGGGCGTTTTTCGATGCCGCCAGGCGGCGGGTGGCGCCGCCGATTGACGTCTACGATGTTGCGGCGTGGATGAGCGTGACGTGTCTTTCGGAACAGTCGATTGCGTTGGGCGGCATGCCGGTGGCGTTTCCGGATTTCACTGCCGGGAAGTGGATCAACCGGGCTCCCGCGCCCCAAGGCCCCTGGAATCTCGACGAATAAAAATAAAAACCGAGGCTCATGCGAGTTGGTTCTCGAGCGCGGCGATCTTCGCCCTCACCATCCCCGCATCAAACATATGCGCATGCGCTTCCGAATGAAATCCCAACCGCGGATCCTTCTCCAGCCACGGCAACGCGACGCGACAATTCTCCAACTCCCCGGCAATGATTTCACGGTACTCCGGCAACCTGTCGTCGCGCCACTCAAGCCGCAGCAAATACACCCGGAACAAATTGGCCGTGCTGACAAACGCCGCCCCGACCACCGCCGCATTGCCCAACTCCTCCTCCCGATGCCGCGACTCCTCCGCCTTCGCCAAACCGGCGCTCAACAACTCGACCCCTTCACTCCACGCCGCGGCGACGCCGGCAAAAGCGCCGGCGACCTCCGAAGCCGTGAAATCGAGCAGCCCCGCCTCCAGACGGTCGCCGCGCGGATCGTCAATCCAGGAACGCCCCCCCGGCTCACCATTCAACGGCGCCGGCCGGGTGACGAAACTCAACGCCCAGTTGGTCGGCCCCATATATAAATAGGGGATGCCGAAAGGATAGTGCTCCAGCGCCTCGCCGAACTTGAGCCAGGCCCGCCGCACCAGCACCGCGTCGCAGCCGGGGAAGTAACGCCCGGCAAAAGCCTCCAGCGCCGCATCCCGCTCCGCCGGAGCCTCCGGCGACAGAAAATAATTGAACCCCGCCGAATTGGCGGAGAGCATGTTGCCGATGTTCCAGCAGCCCATGTAGCCGGCCAGATGGTTGCGCTTGAGGAAGTCCGCCTTGGCGAAGAGATTGCCCAGCGCCGGCAGGTTCGGAACCGAAGCGATTTCATGGGTGGAGCCGAATTGCAGCTTGGCCATCTGCTCCATGCCGAGCCGCCGGGTCACTTCCAGAGTCGAACGGAATTGCTCCGAAGGCCCCGGATAGCCGATCGAGTATTCGTCGATCCACAACCGCCGCCCGCCGGGCATGGTCCGCCAGCCGCCCCGCTCGAAGTCGGCCATCACAATGACGTCGCGCGGCAGCCGTTCGATGACTTCGACGCAGGGAATGTCGACGAAGAAACTCCACGACCAGTTCCAGGCGATCACCGCCATCTCCGGCGCGACCGCCTTGACGCCGTCGCGAATCCGCGAAACCACCTCGGCGATCACCTCGTAGGCCGGCCGGGCGGCGCAGCGCGGACATTCGATCGGCCGCTCAAGCGTTTCGCCGCCGGCCCCGAGCACCCGGCCGCGCCGGGAATAACAGTGCGCCGGAAACTCGCTGGCGGTGATCATGATCACCCCGCCGAGCCCCGGCAACGCCGCCGCCAGATCGGCGGCGGCGTGTTCGAGGTAGGCTTGAACCTTTGCGGTCGACGTGCACAGCGCCCGGACCGGACAGGCGTCCCGCCCCGGCTCGCCGTCGACGATCTCGGCCTGCCCCGCCACGTCCGCGTGGCGGTCCCAGAACGCCCGGTCGTCGAGCGGCAGCGCCCGCGGCGGCTGCATGTAGATATAAACCTTGATCCCGTATCTGGCGGCACGCTCGATCAGCCGGCGCAGCTTCTCCTGGTGCAAGCCGGCGAATTCCCCGAACTCGGGGAATTCCGCCGCTTTGACCAAATGATGCAGCAGCCCGTGAACCCAGATGCCGTTGAATCCGTCGCCGGCGATGCCGGCGAGGATTTCATCGGTATAGGCTCCGAGCGCGGTGACGGTTTCGTCGTCGCGGCCGTCGGAATGACAGTCGGTTCCTCCGAAAACAGTGAGGGGGGTGCGCCAGATCCGGATCATATCAGAGCTCGACGACTTTCATGAACTTCTGCGACATCACCTCGGCCTTGCCGGGGCGGATGATCACGCCGTTTTCCCAGCGCAGCCCGTAATTCTTGCCGGCGAAAAAGGTGTCGACCTGGAAGGTCATGTTTTCCACCAGATCGAACTTGGAAACCGACTCCATCCACGGCTGCTCGACCTCCATCATGCCGATGGCGTGGCAGGGACCGTACAGCAGATAGTCGGCGAAGCCCTGCTCCTTGACCCATTTTTCGTAGTCCTTGACCACGCTGGCG
>JAVBSD010000180.1:0-3008 GCA_031547325.1 Victivallaceae bacterium
TCAGCTCCGCCCCGTGGAACCCGAGCTCGATCATCTCCATGAACCGCGCAATCATGAACTCCCGGACCTCCCGGAAGGCATAGGAGAGGAACCCCACCACCTCCCCGTCCCGGTCGCGGCAGTACCATTGCGGATTTTCCCCCACGAACGGCAGCACCGAACACGGCCCCGTGCTGTACGGCACCGTGAAGTTGGAAAGCGCCATCCGGTGGGAGGCGTAAAGCTTGATCCCGTATTCGCCGGCGCGGCGCAGATATTCGCCGTAAACCTCCTTGCGGCAGCCCGCCAGCGCCACCTGGGAGGCCATGCGGAAGTCGTAGAGATCGCCGTTGCCCGACTTCAACTCGTCTTCAACCCACTGGAAATCGCCCAACGTGGTGAACACCTCGACCGACGCCGATTCGACGTCCGAGGCGGCGTATTCCTCGATCATCGAGCAATAATCGTCCATTCCGGCGGGATGGACCATCGACAGCCACTCCATATCCGAATGCGCGTGCAGCCGCCGGGTGTCGCGCCGAGCGGCGTCGGCCTGATGAAAGCGGACCTCGGCGGCGGACATCGGTTCGAAACGCAGCCACATCAGCCCGACCATGGCGGCAGCGGCGCCGGCCGGCTTGCCGACGGTCAGCTTCCGGCCGGTCAGGTCGGCGCATTTCCAGAAGCTCTCCTCGCAGTGTTCGTAGAGGCTCCAGCAGCCGTTGCGGACGTCGCCCTGAGTGAAATAAGCCGGCGCCCGGTCGCCGTCCAGCCGCAAACTCAGCCGGCACTCGCGGTCGCCGGCAAAAATGCACAGATAGATCCGGTGCCAGCCGCTCAAGCCCGGATCGACCGTCACCGGCTCCGGCGTCGTGTGGCTCCGGGCACAGAGCATGGTGCCGTCCCCCGCGACCGTGGTGTAAGCGATCAGCTCCCACTGGCGGCGGCTGATGCCGTGGCTGAGCCGCGCGGCCGGCAATGCGGCATTGGCGAAATCGGCGATCACGGTTCCCGGCAAATTGTCGAACGAAGACATTTTCAACACCTCTGTTGCGGATTCGATGTTATCGACATTCCAAAGCGCGGAGCGTCCCGTGTCCCGAGCACTCCGGCATCATATCGGTGACGACCGGCAGCTCCTGCGGCAGCCGGGAACGGACATTGACCAGCCGGGCGATTTCGTCGGCGCCGAGCCGGCGGCCGGCGACCCGGACGCCGGCGATCTCCAGACGGTCGACGACCGGACAGGATTCGGGATTGAAGAGATCCTTGAAGGGCCCGGGATTGCAATCGCCGACGCCGCCCACCGGAATGACCGTGCTCTTGGGGCCGATGCCCACGAGGTAGGGCGCCGAACCGCCGCTCCCCGGCGGCTCCGGATATTCGACGCCCCGGACCGACAGCAGCTCCACGTCGGAGCCGATGTCGAACAACGCGTCGCTGGAACGATCGTAGTAGCCGGCCAGGTCAAACGGGCCGACCAGAATGTCGCGGAAGAAAATCCGTCCCAGCCGCCCCGGCCCCGCCGACCGGTCGCGCACGTCGTACCAGCTGGGCTGTTCATAAATTTTGAAGGTGTGGATATGACGGATCCGCCGCAGGACGCATTCGCCGATGCCGCAGTCCAGCAGCGTGCCGTCGGCGAAACGCTTGACGCCGGCCAGCAGCCGGATCTCCGCCCAGGTATGCCCGCCCTGGAGTTCGACATCCTCGACCAGCACCCGGCGGATGGCGCCGAAGCTGGTGCTGCCCACCTCCCAATCCCAGGCGGTGAGCGAAACCGGATCGTCGGTGGTATGCCCGGCCAGGTCGCGGATCACCCCGTCCGAAGCCGGACCGTCGATGTGCACGCCGTCGGCGGTATGCTCGAAACGGATGTGCTCCACCCGGAACCGGGTCGCGTCGACGATCTGGCAGCCGTAGCCTTCGATGTCGCGCCAGGTCATGCCCCGCAGCGTCAGGCCGTCGATCCGGCCGAAGCTCAGCGCGCCGGCGTAGGAGCCGACCGCGAGACCGATCCGGCCGCGGCCGTCGTTGAGCGCCCCGTCCCATACCCCGCCCTCGACCAGGATGTCGCGGTCGCGGCCGACCCCGGCCGCGCCGGCGCGGTTCATCAGCATCGGGCTCCCCTTCTCGCCGGGAATCTGCCGGATCACGCAACCGGACTCCGCCTGCAGCGCCTGGCCGGAGCCGAGCAAAAGCGGCCGGTCGAGATAGATCATCCCCAAGCTCGCCGGAATCCGGACCGCGGAGTGTTCGCGGAAAGCCGCCTCCAGCGCGTCCGACCAGACCACGCCTTCGCGCTCACGGGCCTCTTCCCGCAGCGTCCGCGCGTCCCAATCCCAGCGCTGCCGCCACCGCAGCCGGCGCGCCAGCGGCGCATAGTCCGCGAGGGAAACATAACGGTCCGGCCGCTGCGCGCCCGTCCCGACGCTCTTTTCGATCTCCGCCGCCAGAAGATTGCATTCGATGTCGGGCATAAAGAAAACCTTTCCTTACCGTTCTTGCGCCAGCCTCCGCCAGGCGTCGAGCAGAATGGCGGCGGTGCGTTTTTCAAAAGGGTTGGAACGCGGCGTGGTTTCGTAGCCGCCGCGCCCGTAATTCCACAAATTGGGGATGTAGCCGCCGCCCACCTGCAGACTGCCGGTCCCGTTGCCGTGGGAAACCGCCAGCGCCAGCTTGCCGGCGAAAATCTCCTTGCGCATGATCAACCCGATTTCGACGAAGGGTTCGCAGGGCAGCGACGCGATCACCGCCGGCCCGAAATCGATCGCGGTCAGCCGGAACCGGAACGGTCCGGCCACCGCGCACTGTTCGAGCAGCCGCTCGGCGAAATACTTCAAGACCACCGGCGATTTTTTCGCCAGGTCTTCCGAGGTCAGATCGGCGCCGGCGCCGACTTCGAGTCCGGGATACCGCTCGACGATCGCCCGCGCCTCGGCGATCTCCGCGGCCGAAACCCCGTGCGGCCGGACCTCGACTTCGCCGGAGCGGGTGACGAAGCCCCCCGACGCCAGCGGCTCCAGGCG
>JAVBSD010000482.1:0-7804 GCA_031547325.1 Victivallaceae bacterium
CGCCAATCCGGGGTCTTCGGGACAGTGGTCGGCACGGTCAAGCGCCGCACCCCGGAGGGGCTTTTGGTCGCCCCCGAGAAGCGCATTCACCTCGGCGACCGGCTGCGCCTGGCCCCGCCCGGCGGCGGCGAAGGCGACGCCTTCACTCTGATCAAGCTCGTCCAACAGGGGCCGAACCTGCTGCTGCCCGGCAATTTCAAAGCCCTCCCCGGCTGGAAAATCATCAAGACCGGCGAGAGCAACCACGATTTTCAGCGCCGCGCCGCCACCCTCCCCGCCGCGCGCACTCCCATCGCGCTCGATGTCCGCATCGACGGCGCCGGGGTGAGCGTGGCGACGCCTCTTTTGCCCGGCGCAAGTTTTGCCGCGCCGCTCGAATTGGCTCCGGCGGAACGCCATCCGCTGAACGAAGAATCCCTGCGCCAGGCCTTCACTTCCGGCGCGCCGGCGCCGTGGCGGGCGGCCGAATGCCGCGCCACAGTGACCGGCGACTGGTTCATGCCGGCGGCTCTGCTCAAGCAGTTGCGCCGCGACTTCTGGGATTGGGCCCTCCCGCGGCTGAGCGGAATCGATCCGCACCCCGAGGCAACCGCCGGCGTCGCCGGATTCCAACGCGATTACGCGGCAACGCTCCCGCCGCCTCAAACGGCGGCCGCCCACGGCGGCTTGGTCCTCCCCGGCTTCGTCGCCGCCGGCGACGAAGCGAGGTGGCGCGAACTCGTCGACCAGGCGTACCGCCGGGGCGAGCGCCGCTTCCGCGCCGGCGGCTGGCACGCCTGGGAGTGGCTGAAGGATTATTCCGGCGTCGAAATCATCGCGGTCCCGCCGCTGCCGGTGTGCAATTCCATGGCCGCCGAGGCGCTGCGCGACCTCGGCGCGACCGGCTTCGCGCCGTGGCCGGAGCTGGACCCGCCGGCCCTGGCGGATTTGCTCCGCCATGCGCCGGGACCGGTCGCCGAAGCGCCGCCGGAACCTTCGCTGGCGACCCGGGCGAAGATCGTCGAGCGCCTCCCCGGCGGCATCCTCGCCGACGACCGGGGCAACCGGTTCCGCATCGAATTCGACGCGGTCGAAAAACTGACCAAGCTCTACGACGCGGCGGGACCCGTCCCTCCGCACTCAACCGAGTGGCACTGACTTCCCGGCCGCGTCATATTTCCGGACCAGCGCGGTCAACTGCTCGAAGTCGGCGCGGGCGATGCCGAGTTTTTCATCTCCCGCGCCGTAGCCCATCACCAGTTCATTGCCGGCGACCACGCCGGAACAACTGAAAACGCACGGGCAGCACAACAGCCGCGACTGTTCCCATTCTTCGCGGGCGAAGAACAGCCGTTCCGGCAGCCGGTGCTTGACCGCCAGCCCGTCGCCGGTTTCGGCCAGGATCATGAAGCTCTGGGTGTAGCCGAGGACATTGTCGCGCTTGCCGTGGTAGCCGAAAAACCATTCGCCGCCGCCGAGCGGCGCCGGCGGCCAGCTCCCGCCGATGCGTTCGCCCTCCCAATCGAAGGCCGCTTCGGCCAGCGTCCAGCGCCGCGCCCGCCCCGCCGGCAGGGCGAAATCGCGCCAGTCCGGCGCCGCCGCCATCCGGATCCGGCGCGGGTTCGCGCCGGGGCGGTGAAAGAGCACGTAACAGAGTTCGCCCCCGATTTCGAGGCGCGCCGGCAGCAGGAAAGCGTCGCGGTCGTCCTCCCCGGGATCGGTCAGCGGCCCGAGGTATTCAAAGGCGGCGGCGTAATCTTTGCGCTTCAGCGCCTCCACATCGACCCGGTAGAGCACGGTGACCGTGTGGTTGCGCCGCACCGCGCCGTCGGGGTGCGAACGGTGCCAGTCGGGCATGGTGTCGGGGTGCGGATCGTCGGGCTGAATCACCTCCCAGTACGCGCCCGGCGGAAAGACCCGGCAGGCGACCGAGAGGAAACATTCGCCGTCGATTTGCATCAGGCGCGGGTCCTCGATGCAGCCGTTGGCGTAGTTGACGCCGCCCGCCGGCGTCAACAGTTCTTCCGGGGTCAGCGCCAGGCGCGGCGCCAGGGCGGGCCGCGACCAGTCCGCCTGCCAGGTGACGCCGCCGTCGCGGCTCTCGGCGAACCCCAGAAAGATCGGATAGGGCGTGTCCTTGCCGGGAAAACGCAGCCGGTCGCAGGCGCCGGAGGCGCGGAAGAGCATCAGCCAGTGGCCTGAATCCAGCGCCAGCAGCGCCGGATTCAGCACCATCAGATCGGCCCACTCGCAGTCGCTCCGGGGTTCGAAAAGCGGGCGGGCGGCGTTGCGGATCAAATGTTCGGTATCGATTCTCATCTCATTGCATTTCAGGGAGGTTGAGCACCGCGCCGGTGCGGATGGTGAAGTGGTCGCCCCAGGGGTTGACCGCGACGCCGGCGGCCTCGATCGCGTCGCCGAGGGCGTTGCGGTAGGCGTTGACCGGCTCGGGAGCCTGCGCGTATTCGGTCAGGCTCACGGCGACCTCGGGCGGGATGCTCAAGAGCCGCGCCGCCTTCGCGGTCCAGTCGGCGCGCGCCGGATCGTTTTTCAGCAACCGGTACTGCGCCTTGAGGATCGCGTAATAGGCGTAATCGTCGAGGCCGTTGCGGATGGCTTCGAGGCGCAGCGACGGCACCGGCAGCCCGCCCGGACCGGGGTAGAAGATCGACCCGTCGGAGTGGTGCATCGCGGTGGTGGTGGCGGTTTCCCAGTGTTCGAGGAAGGGACCGCCCGAGAGATCGGGATTTTCCTTCCACATGGTGGTCTCGTAGTAGAGCAGTCCGTCGGTGCGGGAGACCGCCGCCTGGAAGCCGGTCAGTCCGCGGGCGCCGGTCAGGTTGTTGTCCAGCATGAAGTTGGCGTAGGGCAAAGCCGGTCCCATGCAGACGTAATACCACATCTGTTTGCCGCGGGCGCGCAGCTTCCGCGCCTGTTCGAGGTCGTATTCGCCGGTGGGCGGCACCCAAATGTCGATTCCGGCGGCGGGCGAAGCGTTGCCGAAGGTCGCGTCCTTGGCGGTGGTCATCACCGGCACGCCGGGAAATTCGCGGTGCAGCCGTTCGGCCAGCGCGCCGAGCAGCGCCTCGGCCCCGACGATCTCGTCGAGCCCGTAGATGTAGGCGTAATCCAGCAGGTCGCGCCGCTTCAGCTCTTCGTAGACCGGGCGAATGCGATCGACCAGGTTGTCGATGAATTGCGCCTGGTGCTCCGGCGCCGGCGGCCCGTAAAAGGTCCACGCCAGCGCCTGGACCAGCTTGCCCAGCTCGCGTTCGCGTTCCTGTTCGGCGTAAACCGGCGGAGCGTCGCGGTAAATGTGGTCCAGGGTCAGATTGTACCGCATCAGGAAGTCGTCGAAGGCTTCGCGTCCGGCCTTGTCCTCCGGCGTGTCGGCGGTCAGGATCCGGTTCCAGCAATTCCTGGGATAGGTGGTGGAAAAAGCCAGCGGCAGCGGCGTATGCTTCGGAATCGCGAAATCGCGCACCAGGAACTCCACCGGCAGTTCGATCGGCGCGACGCCGTCGGCGGTCACCGTGGCCGTCGCGGTGTAATGCCCCGCCGGCTGGTCCTCCGCCACGTCCACCGCGATGTGCCAGCTCTGGTAGTCGAAGCGCGCGACGTCGACGGCGTCGAGATAGGTCAGCACCGGGTCCGGCCACCAGCCGAGGTAAGGCGTGCCGAGCACCCCCGGCGCTTTGATTTTGACGTAGCCGACCGGCGCGACGCTGCCCTCGAAGCGGGCTTGTCCGTCCTGGCGGACGAAGGGCGACAGCGCGACCCGGACATTGGTCAGGTCGGCCAGCACCGGCGCGAGGACCAGCGCGACCCCTTCGCGCTCGTTGCGCGCCGCCGAAATCCAGGCCTGCCGCGCCGGAACCGCGCCGATCGCCAGATCGCGCGGGAACACCCGCCGCTCCGGCAGCACGAAGCCGGCGAGCACCCCCTCCGACGCCGGAGCCGCGCCCAGCCAGCGCAGCAGCTCATTGAGACGAACAGTCTGTTCCGCCACGCCGAGCGCGTCGGAGATCGCCTGCGAACGGGCGTCCAGCTCCAGCGCGGTATCGGCGGCGCGCGCCTTGGCGGCGAGCACCCTCTCCTCCAGCGCGGCGAAGGCGGCCTCGCCGACGGCGCGGAGTTCGGGCGGGTAATCGCCGGCGTTCAGCGTGGCGCGGGCGGCGGCGAGTTCTCCTTCGACACCGGCCAGCAACCGCTGGCGCATCGCGACGACCCGGTTGCTGAAGGAGGCCGGCAGCGGCGCCGGCTCCTCGCCCAACTTCAGCAATTGGAAGTTGTCGATGTAGAGCTGATAATCGTGCTCCGGCCCCTCGGTGAAAATCTGAATCCTGATCTTCGTCCGGTCGATCCGGCTTGGAATCGACGGCAGGTGGATGATCTCCCGGTGGTGGCTGTACGGCGGGATGAACAATCCGCAGTGATTGTAGAATCCGCCGAAGTTGCCTCCCTCGGGATCGCTGACGATGATGCCGACCCGCTCCTGATACGGCGTCGGGTTGACCAAATCGAAGGTCAATTTTTCATACCCCGACCAATCGTTGATCGGCAGCTCGGCCGGCGAAATCGACGGCCAGCGCGGCATGTTGCCGTCGAAAGCCCGGGTTTCGAACAACAAACTGTACCCCCCGGAAGTGGCGAAATCCGGCGACGGCTCGGCCTTGGTGTAATGCCCGGCCAGGACCCGCCACGACTCCGCCGACCGCTCGAAGTCGAAGAGCACCTCTCCCCGGAGCCCCGGAACCATCGACAGCACGGCGACAATGACAATCCACAAACGCTTCATCTGATCTTCACTCTCGATTTCTTATGGTGCGTAACGCACGCCGTCCACGAACAAATTGCGGTAGCCCTTGTCCCACAGCGTTTTGACATTGAAGCTCTCGACGTGGCCGTCGACGAATCCGATGTTGGCCCGCCCGGAGTGGGTCAGCCGCAGCCCGCCCTGTTCCCAGTTGTTGTTGCGGGGAATCCAGGTGCAGAACGGTCTGCTTTCCGTGGCCGCCCAGTCATTGTAGCTGCCGTCGGCGATCAGCG
Organism: Victivallaceae bacterium; assembly: GCA_031547325.1. GTDB lineage: Bacteria > Verrucomicrobiota > Lentisphaeria > Victivallales > Victivallaceae > JAVBQJ01. Next base: position 5,029 of record JAVBSD010000482.1, read on the forward strand.
GCATCGCCGAGGGCCCCTGGTCCCAGACGCCTTCGCCGACGTTGGGCCCGCCGGACTTCTGGGTGGCGGTGTCGAACTTCATGTTGTAGCCGTCATGCCCCCGGAACATGCCGAAGGTGTCGTAAGTCCAGTAAATGGTGGTGGTCCGGGCGTCCACCGACGGGCAGAACGAGGCGTTCAACCCCTCCCCGACCGAGGCGACGATCCGGTTGTTGACCCAAAACGCCCAGCCTTTGTCGATGGTGCCGGCAAGGTCCGGCCAGCCGCTCCACACGTAAGCCGGCGGGATTTCGCCGTCGTAACTGCCGGAATACAAAGTCAGGTTCAGCACCGTCTGCTTGACGTTGGAGGTACACTTGATCGACTGCGCCGCCGCCCGCGCCTTGGACAAAGCCGGCAGCAGCATGCTGGCGAGAATCGCGATGATGGCGATCACAACCAATAGCTCTATCAGTGTGAATTTTTTTCGTGTTTCCATGATCCGGTCTCCTTGGTTGGGTTAAACGATTTTCAAATCGGGTTGGATGCGGATTTGTTTGGGGGCATAGCGGTCGCTGAAGATGGTTTCGACGGCGCGGGCGCCGATGCCGGCGAAGTCGATCTGGACCGTGCTGAAGCGATAGTTTTCGTAGCCGAAGGGCAACTGGCCGTCGTAGCCGACCACGGTCATTTCGCGTCCGGGATTCCGGTGCATGTACTTCATCAACCCGCAGGCCAGATGGTCGTTGGTGCAAAAGACGATGTCGGGGGGATTGGCCATGGCGAAGAAGGCATCGGCCGCCGCCATGCCGCTGGCGATGTTGATCTCGGCATCGCCGGAGGCGCCCGAAAAGAACGGCAGTTCGGCGGTCATTCCGGCATCGGCCGCGGCCTGGCGGAAGCCCCGCAGCCGGGCGTGGTAGTTCAGGTCGGCGATCTCCATCGAACACAGGGCCGGGCGGGAATAACCGCGGGCCAGGAAGTATTCGACGATGCGGTAGGCGCCGGAAAAATCGTCGTTGAAGACGCCGTAGACATTGTCGGGGGTGTTTTCGAAAAATTCGAAGAAGTAGTTGGCGTAGACGAACTTCAGCTCCGGATGCTTCAGCGCCAGCTTGACCGCCTCGTCGATGCCGGTGAAATTCATCAGGACCACGCCCTTGAGCGCCATATTGCGTTGGCCGCCGTAAAACTCCAGCGCCGCCTCGACGTCGTCGCCGGCCATAATCAGGTCGCCGGCGACCGAAGTCGCGGCGCGGTAGAAGCCGGTGTAGAGGTTGGCCAGCGCCAGGTCGCACTGCAGCCGGAAAATCTCCGAGGGCGGCACCGGCAGCAGCCCGATGCGGCGCTGCGCCGCCGCCGCCGCGCCGGCCAGCGGGAATCCCGCCTCGGCCTCGGCGATGAAGGTGCCTTTCTTGGGCCGGCGGTAGCAGATGCCTTCGCTGACCAGCTCCCCGATGGCCAAATCGACGGTACGGATGCTGACTTTCGCCTCTTCGGCCAGAGTCTTGAGATTGGGCAGCATACTGTGCGGCGCCAGGTTGGCGGCGCGGATGTTGACCTTCAGTTGTTCCTTGATCTGAAGATAGGCCGGGACGCTGCCGTGGCGCTGAATCGGAACAACCAGTTTCATCGGAATCCCACCCTGTTTATATTGTTTATTCTAATTATAGTATATTTCGGATCAAATGTCAACCCCTCCGGGCAATATTTTCGTTATTTTTTCGTCTTTGTGTGGTGAATAGTCTGTTTATACTGTTTATAAAAAGGCCGGCCGCCGCCCGGGTCCGGCGGCGTCGAGGCGGCCGGAGGCGATTTCGCGGCGCAATGCCGCAATCAGCCGTTCCCGGTCGGCGGGGAAGCGGCCTTCCAGGGGCAGCGGATTGGAGGTATGGTTGGCGCGGAAGACGGTGTGGTCGAGCTCTAAGAGGCCGATCAGTCCGGCCAGCTCGGTCACCGCTTCGACCTCGGTGAGTTCGGTGAAGCCGGCAAAGGGCGTCCTCCCCGGCACCGGGATCAGCCGCAGCGCCGACAGCAGCCGCGGCTGCATCCGGTTGAGCACCATGGCGGTGGCCTGGAGGTGCTCCTCCGAACGCCCCCTCCCCCCGAGGCCGATCAACACCATCACCGAAAGGCGCAGCCCGGCCCCCTGGGCGCGGAGCGCCGCTTCGACCATGGTTTCGGGATCGGCATCCTTATGGATCAGGCGCAGGATTTCGGCCGAACCGGATTCCAGCCCGAGGTAGAGAGTGGATAATTTTTTCCGGCGCAGCCCGGCCAGCTCGGCGTCGGAATAACGGACGATCGATGCGGCGTTGGCGTAAATGCCGACCCTGGCCAGTCCGGGAAAAGCCGCCGCCAGCATCTCCAGATAAGCGTCGAGGCGTTCGGCGCCGAGGTTCATCGCGTCGCCGTCGGCGAGGAAGACCCGGCGGACACCGGGATAACGCCGTCCGGCGGCGGCGATTTCGGCGGCGACCTCGGCCATGGGCCGTTCCCGGTAGCGCACGCCCTTGTACATGCCGCAGAAGGTGCAGCGGTTGTGGGGGCAGCCGTAAGCCACCTGAAAGATCAGGCTCTCCGCCTCGCCCGGCGGCCGGAAAACCGGCTCGATATATTGAATCGTCATCAAATTTCCGAAGTCATGCGGCCGCTGGAGCGGGCGTACTTCATCTTGAAGGAAAGCACCGCGAAGCCGCCGGCGATCACCTCGCGCTGGACGATCACGTCGCCGGGGACCTGGAGACAGACGTTGGCGAAGTTCCAGAAATATTTGACGCCGCAGGCGATGAGCTGA
>JAVBSD010000324.1:0-3420 GCA_031547325.1 Victivallaceae bacterium
CGCTGACCGCCGAACTGGCCGATTCCGGCCTCTTCGACTTCTACGACCGCGCCGAAACCGACCGCGCCGCCGCCGAGCACGGCATCGACGCCGGCCTGAGCGCCAGCTTCCCCCACGCCCAGATCATCGCGGTCATCACCGAAGCCGACCCCTATTACGGCGTCATCCATGAAATCGTCATCTATCACGCGGAAAGCGGCTTGCGCCTGCTCCATGGCACCTTGCCCGACGACTTCGACCAAGCGCTGCCGCTGGCGGCGCGCCTGCTGCGCCAGGCGGGCGAGCAATACCACGCGCAGCCCGCCGGCTTCATCGCCGTCACCTCGATCCGCACCATCGCCATGAGCCGGGAATCCCGCCTCGCCATCACCTCTTTCCTGCGCCGCTTCGAAACGGCGCTGCGCGCCAACGGCATCGGCCTGCTGGAGCGGGAATACCTCGCCAAGCTGGTGGAGGAGCGCGACGTCACTTTCGAAAGCCTCCCGCTCCAGGCGGCGGGCCTCAACGCCGCCATGAGCTTCACCTACGGCAGCGTCGGCGGCCAGTACGACCTGATCCTGACCTTGCACACCCCGGACGGTCTGGAACTCTGGAACGGCACCCTGGCCGACGCCTTCGGCGCGGACGAAACCCGGATCGCCGAATTTACCGCCCGATTCGCTTCCCTGATGGCGGCCGCCTGCACCTTGCCGCCGGCGGATAAACAGGCGGAAGCCGAACGCTATTATCAGGCATATCTGCAGACGTCCCCGATCCATACCAAGTCTCATATCGACGCGGCGGTCGCCCTGGTTCCGGACAATATAACTTACCGTTTCGCTTATCTGCTGGAAAAACGCGAAAGCTACAGACACCATTCGAGCAACACCACCGGCAATCAACTTTGGAATTTATATGAAAACCGGTCCAAAATGACGCCGGAAGAATTCGAAGTCGAACGCCAGGCGTTGATTGCCGCGTTCAAGCGCAATGCCGAATTCCATAACCAAATGCTCGGCGAATTACTGGAGCTGTGCCGTCGCCAGGCGGAAACCGACCCGGATATGCGTCCGAATTATGGCAGACTCCTGCCCATACTGGAGAAACCCGGTCCCTTCGTTTTTCATGACGATGTGCTCCTCCCCCAGTACCATGATCGCGAATTGACCGCTCAGGCGCTGCAGATGGGCTTGGCGGAAGGATTCGACGATGCCATCACCGACCGGAACTCATGGCTCTTGAACTGGTTGAATACCGGCAACATCGTCTTTTCGATCTGGGACGAACCGGAGGCGGTCATGGAATTTCACAAGTTCGTCCGGAGCCAAAACCGGCGTTTCGGTATGCCGGATTGGCCATACGATTATTACTGGTTGCCCGGAACGGCGCCGGAAGCCGCTTTCTGGAAAAGTTTCCCGGACGAGGAGATCGAATATATGCGCGGCAATCCCAACGTGGCGCGTTTCGCCGACACCTGCTTCATGGTCAAAACTCTGTTGACCCGTCCGGATGACACCGCGGCATGTGTGGAAGCGGTCAGCCGCTGTCTCGATTGGCCGCTTATGCTCCATGCAAACATATATTCCAATCATCATTATTCCCACCTGGAAAAGCATTACCGTGAAGTGATGCGGTCCGCACAAACGCCCACCGCGCCACAGATCGTGGCGGAGAAATTACGTGTCCCGGATTCCAGGCTGTGTCAAGTCGTCATCGGCCTCGATGAAACCGAGCTTAAGAGTCTTGATTTTTACACTCGCCGTGAACTGGTGCGCCGATTGCTGATGCAATACCGCAACCAATTTTTTCACCGAGCTCTGACCCGATTGCATCTCCCGCTGAATGTCGAAGTGATTCCCCGGCATCCGATCGATCACTCCCCGATTACGCCATCGCTGCTCTACCGCGATGGTGGACTGGACTGGCTGACATACGACAAGTCCGACAGAGTATTGCGGCTGCTCCGTGTCGCCCCGGACGCCGGCCAGCCACGCCTCGTCCGGGAATTTTCTTGTCCCGAAGAATTATCGGAACGCAAACTTATCTTCTGGTACGACGGCGAATTGTTGCTGTTCGCGACACCACCCGGAATCATGATCTTTTCCGCCTCAAACGGACAGTTGCTGCGGATCATCGACGAACTGCCTGAGGTCACTTCAATCGCCAGACTCGAAAACCGTATCTACATCCTGTCCCGCGCCATCCTGATTTCCTGCGACCTCGACGGCGGCAACCGACTGGTCGAGTTCACCGCCGGCAACGCAAATCCCCGATATGAAATTGAAAAAGTCGGCTCCTGGGATAACGGGTTGTCCGTCGAAAGCAGCACCGGAGCCTTGATCATCGAATTCAGAGCTTCCGTTGCACGCTGGTTTCCTCAATCTCGGAGAGAGGCATGGACATCGAACGCCATGCCGATCGGGCGTGTTTGCGGCATCTACCCGCAGTACGGCCCATTGTCAGATTCCGAAAATGCCGGAGATGCCGTCCTGCGAATGTTTCCACAATTGCCGATTGCTCATACGCAATGGGTTCAATTGAACGATGCTGCCTACATCACGATCGACAACGCCGATTTCCTGCTCCGGCTCACTTCGAAGGACGCGGAGCGGACTGCTCCCGCTGTTGATTTTTGAGAAATCCCCGCCCGTAGTCGCTCGGACAGAACCAACTCAACAGCGGTACGCCGAACAGCTCCGCCAGAAACCGGCCTTCGCGGCCATCAAGCAGCCCGCCCCCCCTGGCGCAGCAGGATCCGCCTGCCGCCGTCGAGCACCAGATTCAGTTCGCCGATCCAGCGGCTTATCGCCCCTTGAGGTTTCCATTTTCCGAGTATTTGAATCGCATAGATCCGCTCGAACGGCACATAGCTTGCCATCTTCCCCGGATCGGTTTCCAGAAACCGAAGACTGTCGTCGCCCCGCAACCATACCGCCCGTTGCTCCAAGTCGATCGCCACCGCTTCCCTCCGCGCCTGCCGCCCGAGCGCCGCCACAATCACCACAAATAGAATTCCGGCACAGATCATGATGATCCCCGTCAGCCGAAGCAGAATGTCGGCAGGGGTCGTCAATACAAGAAGAAGCATCATCGCAAACAAGCCGACCGCGCTTACGACCGAAATACCGACCCACAACCAGTAACCAATGCTCAACCGGTATTCCCAGCGCTGCCGGCCGGCTTGCTTCAAGACGGTGCTTCGGATGCAGTCCGGCTTCCGGTCCAGCGGCAGCCAATCCCCGGGCCGCGCCAGGACCGGGTCGTCCGGCGGCGGCATGCCCTGATCGTCGACCAGGCGGGCCGGCGGACGTTCAGAATTCGGCATCGGACTTCGCCGCCGCCTTGATCACCGGGGCGGCGAGGAGTTTTTTGCCGTTGTCCTTGGGACAGCGCCAGCGCAGCACCGGGACGCCGATGATTTCGCCGAACTTGTCGGCGTCT
>JAVBSD010000194.1:0-10522 GCA_031547325.1 Victivallaceae bacterium
GAACGCGGAGGATTTCGAGAAGCAGATCCGCAACCTGATCCTGAGCAGCAAGCTGGAATCCGTTCTGATGGCTTCGGTCGACTTCACCGAGGACGAAGTGGCGAAGTTCACCGATTACATGACCGAGAACTTCGCGGTGCGCGAAGCGTACTTCAAGGCGCAGGATTACTACGACACCATCGAGATTTCCGATGAGGAGCTGCGTCAGCGTTTCGAGTCCGAGCGGTGGCGGTTCGTCAACAAGCCGCGGCTGACGGCGGTGGCGGTTCAGCTCAAGTTCACCGATCCGGCCCGGATCGCGGCCGCCGAAGCGGTGGTCGACGACGCCATGGTCCAGGCCTTCTACCAGGCCAACCAGGGGCGGTTCATGGACTACGACACCAACCTTCTGAAGCCGTTCGCGGAGGTCAAGGAGATCGCGCGCGAGCTCTGCATCAATCAGACGGTGACGCGGCAGGCGGCCGAGGAGCTGTGGCAGTTTTCGGCCAAGATCGAGCCGCTGCTCGGCGTCGAAGATCCGGTCAAGCGGCTGGCGACCTTCGTCGCGGTGGCCGCCGAAAACGGCCTGTCGGCCATCGAAACCGGCGAATTCGAGGAAGGGGCCCGTTCGACCGGCAGCATCGCCGACCCGCTGGTGGCGCAGGAGGTGGCCAAGCGGACTTTGTCGTCGCCGTTGACCGAGGTGATTACCGGGCGCGACGGCGCCTACGTCGCGGCGCTGCTCAGCTACCAGCCGGAGACGCCCGGCGTTTTCGAGGAGAAGAAGGGCGACGTGCGCAAGCTTTGCCTGGAGGAAGCCGGCGTCGCGGCGGCGCGCCAGGCGGCGGCCGGGGTTCAGGAGAAGCTCGAACTGCTGAGCCCGGATGAATTCGTCGCGGCGCTGGATCTCCCCGCCAACAAGTTCGGGGCGGCCGCCATCGCGCGGCGGAGCGTTTTCATGTACTGGCCCTACGGCCGCGAGCTGTCGGCGATGATCCCCGGCGAGCTGTCGCCGGTGCTGGATACGGTCGACGGTGCGATGCTGCGTTACGTGGTGTCGCGGCATCCGGCGACCGCCGAAGAGAAGTCCCAGGAGAATTTCCTGATGGAATACATGCTGCGGAACCGCAAGTTCGCGGCCAGCCAGGCCGCTCTCGAAATCTACCTCCAGCAGAACGGATGCTTCCCGCCGAATCAGGGACCGGGGCGATGAGCCTGGAGTTCGCCCTCGGACGTCAGCTGACGGTTGATTTCTACGATTGTTCGGCCCGGATTCTCGCCGACTGCGAGCGGTTGAAGGCGGTTTTCGTCGACGCGGCGAGGCGGGCGGGGGCGACGATTCTGGACAGTTATTTCCACGACTTCGAGCCCCAGGGCTCTTCCGGGGTGGTGATCATCGCCGAGTCGCATTTCGCGGTCCACGCCTGGCCGGAATACGGTTACGCGGCGGTGGATCTGTTCACCTGCTCCGAGACCGTCGACTTCGGTTGCGCGGTCGCGGTGCTCAAGGAGGGCATGGCCGCCGGTTCCGCCGTGGTGTCGGAGGTCTTTACCCGGGGACGGGTGGAGGACGGCGTGCTGGGGCGGGCGCTGCCGGTCGATTTCCAGAGCGAACTGGCGGAGACCACGCCGGCGTGGGAGAATCATTTCCGCGCTTCGCGGGCGCGGGCGATGTCGGTGTCGATCGACGTTTTCGACTGCGACCGGCCGGAGGAGCTCGGGGAGTGGCTGGCTGCGACCGGCGTCGACCGCGACGCGGTCGCGGTCAACCGTTCCGACGACGGCCGGACGGTTTATCTGGATATTTTCGGCCGGGGATTCATGGAGCCGCGGCCGCTGGCCGAGGCGGCGATGAATTGTTTCGCCGGCGGCCACTACACCATGAAAGTCCATTTGCGGCATTGACCGGAAGGAAGAAGGTGAATCCGATGGAATGGTTTTCCGAGCGCGGCAACGGAATCGGGCAGCAGTTCGAGGTGGTGAAGTGTCTCTGCGACATTCAAACCCGCTTCCAGCATCTGCAGATTTTTGAAACCAGCCGCAACGGGCGGCTGATGACGCTCGACGGGATCATCCAGCTGGTCGAGTCCGACGAATTCGTCTACCACGAGATGCTGGTCAACCTGCCGGTGATGGCCCATCCGGCGCCGGAACGGGCGCTGGTGATCGGCGGCGGCGACGGCGGCGCGGTGCGCGAGCTGGCCCGCCACCCCGGCATCGCGTCGATCGACTGGTGCGACATCGACGGCGAGGTCGTCGAGGCGTCGCGCCGTTATCTGCCCGGGGTCGGGACCGCTTCCGACGATCCGCGGGTGCGTCTGACCATCGGCGACGGCTGCGAGTTCGTGAAGGGGCGCGACGCCGAATACGATGTGGTGATTGTCGATTCCACCGATCCGGGCGGCGTGGCGGAGCCGCTTTTCGGGGCGGAATTTTACGGCGACGTGCGCCGGGCGCTGCGTCCGGGGGGCATCGTTGCGGCGCAGGGCGAGTCGGTGTTTCTTTTTCCGCAGACGGTGAAGAAACTTTGCGGCGTCGCCCGGGGGTGTTTCGGCAATGCCGATTACGCGATGTTCTACGTGCCGAGTTATCCGACCGGGATGATCGGCGCCTGTGTCGCCGGAGCCGGCGGCGCGGCGACCGCGCCGGTGCGGGAGCCGGCGGAGGAGCTGAGGCGGGCGTGGCGTTACTATTCACCGGAAATTCACCGGGCGGCGTTCGTGTTGCCGCCTTTTGCGCGGGAAATCATCGGGGACTGACCTTTTCGGATGTCATTGGTCGAAGTTGAAAATCTGCATGTCCACTACCGGTTGCGCGGGGGGTGGTTTCGGCGTCCGGCCGAGCTTCGGGCGGTCAACGGCGTGTCGTTTTCGCTGGAGGCCGGTGAAACCCTGGGCCTGGTCGGGGAGTCGGGCTGCGGCAAGTCGACCCTGGGGCGGGCGCTGGTGCGGCTGGAACGGCCCGGTTCCGGGCGGGTGCTGCTGAACGGCCGCGACCTGGCGACGCTGTCGGGGTCGAAATTGCGCAAGGCGCGCCGGGAATTCCAGATGATTTTCCAGGACCCCTACGGTTCGTTGAATCCGCGGCTGACCATCCAGACCGCGATCGAGGAGGTTTTGAAGCTCCACACGGAGCTCGACCGCGCCGGCCGGCGGGACCGGGTGGCGGAGCTGCTGACCCTGGTCGGGCTCGAACCCGGCGGAATGATTCGTTATCCGCACCAGTTTTCGGGCGGACAGCGCCAGCGCATCGGCATCGCCCGGGCGTTGGCGGCGCAGCCGTCGCTGATCATCGCCGACGAACCGGTTTCGGCGCTCGATGTCAGCGTCCAGGCCCAGATCATCAATTTGCTGGGAGATATTCAGCGGGAAACCGGGACCGCGTTTCTGTTCATCGCTCACGACCTCGGGGTGGTCGAGCACGTCAGCCGCCGGATCATGGTGATGTACCTCGGCAAAATCGTCGAGATCGCGCCGGCGCGGACGGTGACCCGGCGGCCGAGCCATCCCTACACCCGGGCGCTGCTGTCCGCGGTGCCGACCCTGGACGCGGAATCGGGCCGCCGGCGCATCGTGCTCTCCGGCGACGTGCCGTCTCCGGTCAATCCGCCCTCCGGGTGCGCTTTTCATCCGCGCTGTTCGCTGGCGACCGAACGCTGCCGCTGCGAAACCCCGCGGCTCGAGCTCACCGCCACCGGCGCTTCCGCCGCGTGTTTTCACGCGCTTCAATATCCTGAAACCATTGCAACATAACCTGGAAAGGGGGTCCGATATGGAAATCCACGAAGCCACCGAACGTCTGCACGATCACTTGAAACGAACCAATCGGCGTTATTCGATAGAACGGGATCGCTTGATCGAAGCGGTATACTCGTTGCCGGAGAGTTTTTCCCAGCAGGATCTGCTGGAGCACATCCGGGAGTACAAGAACGTCCACGCGCTGAGCACACTCTACCGCAATCTGAGTCTGCTGGTCGATTCCGGCATCCTGACCGAATACCGCAATCCGGCGGGGCGGGCCAGCTACCGGCGCGGCAATCACGGCGTGGTGCTGGTCTGCACCCGCTGCGACGCGACGGTCAGCGTCGAGGTCGACGACGCCCAGCTGCGTTTCGAGGACGCGGTGGCGAAGCGGAACAATTACGTGCTGCTGGTGACCCACCGGGTGATTCGCGGCCTGTGTCCGGAATGCGCCTCGGCCATCGAATCCGGAGAGGAATTCAAGTTCAAGACGATCAAGGTCGACGGCGAATAACCTTTCATCATGGCGGCACTTCGAAAAATTGCGTTGTGGACGCTCCTGGCGCTGACCTTTCTGGCGCCTTTCAAGTTCGTCAACCTGATCGGGGTGCCGGGAGCCGATCCGGTGCTCCCGGCGGGGGTGGACGGGTGGCTGTGGTCGCCGTGGCCGGCGGCGCTCTTCTCGATCCTGGCCGCGCCGGCGCTGGCTCTGGCGCTGGCGGCGTGGCAGCCCCGCCGCGCCGAATGGCGGAGCGCGTTGTGGGTGCACGCCGGGCTGTGGACGCTGGTTTTCGCCAGCGCCTGGATCGGGATCGTCAACGCCACCATCCCGGATTACGCCCTCAACCAGATCGAGCATCTGGCCGGTCTCGTTGCCTATCTGGCGGCGGTGACGCTGTGCTTGAACGCCGCGCCGCGGCACCGCGACGCTCTGCTCGACGCGCTGGCGGTCGCCTGGATCGGGGTGGTGCTGGCCGGGATTTACCAGTTCTGCTTCGGCTTCTCCGAAATGCGCCAGTTTGTGGCGGAGCAGGAGGCGCAGGGCGTGGCCTATGCCGCCGAGATCAGGGGGCGGAGCCTCGACACGCGGATCACCGCGTATTTCTCCTCGTCCAACGCCTTCGCCGGCTTCATGCTGCTGGCGACGCCGGCGGCGGTGTGGCGTTTCCGGTGTTGGGCGGAGCGCTTCGAGCCGGTGAAGGTTTCCCGGTGGATTTTCACCGTGCTGCCGCTCGGGCTGGCGCTGGCGCTTTTCGCCGGGGCGCGGAGCCGCGCCGCGATCCTGGCGCTGGTGCTGGCCGTCGGCATCTACGTCTGGAGCATGCTGCGGTCGAAGAAACTGAAGCTGGCCGTCCTGCTGGCGGCGGCGGCGGTGATCGCGGCGGGGAGCTGGACCATCGTTTCCCACGGCCGCGGCCTGGGGTCGATGGTGGTGCGCGCCGATTATTACGTCGTCGGGGCCAAGCTGCTGGCGGCCCATCCGCTGGCCGGAGCCGGCTGGGGCGAATTCGGCCACCATTACATGCGCAACAAGGTTTTCGACGTCGACGAATCGACCCAGGACCCGCATTCGATCGTGATGACCATGGCGGCGCAGTGCGGGCTTTTGGGGCTGCTGGCGATCCTGGCGGCGGTCGGTTTCGTGCTGTGGCGGGGCTGGCGATTGGCCCGCGCCGGCGGCGAAAAGGAACGGCTGCTGTGGTTCGGCCTCCTGGCGTTCATGATTCACGCGCTGGTGGAATTGCATTTGCAAGTGGTCGGGGCGATGGCCCCGGCGCTGGTGCTGGCGGCGGTTCTGCTGGCGCCAAAGGAGGAGCCGGAACGGAAAACCGGCGGGGGAGCGCGAATCGCCGTCGTCCTGGCCGGGCTGGCGCTGGCGCTGGCGGCGCTGGGCGGCGGCTGGTACTGGCTGCGCGGCGAATACGCCTACCGGGAGCTCTGCCAAACCGTCGCCGACGGGCGCGCCGCCCCGACGGTGGCGCAGCAGCTCGAAGCGTTCAACCGGACGCGGCCGGGTTCTCCCTACGGCTGGCTGACCGCCGGCGACTATTTCGCGTGGCGCGGGCTGCCCGACAAGGCGGAGAGCTGCTATCTCCAGGCGGCGGCGCTGTCGCCGGAGAATTCGATGATTTACGGCCGGCTGGCGGAAGTTTACCGCCGCCGCGATCCGGCGCTGGCGGCGGAGTGGGCGGCCAAGGCGCTGGAGCGCAATCCGAACAACGACAAATATCGGCAAATCATCGAGGCGGCCGGATTGTAATCGTCCGAAACGGCATTAGATTATAGGCTGTACCAAGACGGAAATTTTTATATACCATGGAACGCGCGATCATCGAACTGGTTGAACGCTACGGCGTGCTGAAACCGGTGCAGGAGTCCATCAACCGGGCGGCGGAGGTGCTGATTGCGGCCTTTGCCACCGGTCACAAGCTGCTGCTGGCCGGCAACGGCGGTTCGGAATCGGACTGCGACCATATCGCGGGCGAATTTCTCAAGGGCTTCTGCTCGAAGCGTCCTCTGTCGGAGGCGCGGAAACGGCGTCTGGAGGAGTTGTTCGGCTCCGAGGGGCGGGCGATGGCGGAGAAGCTCCAGTCGGGGCTGCCGGCGATCAACCTGGCGGCGGCGAACGCCTTTGTGACCGCGTGGGCCAACGACGTCGACGCGGAGCTGGTTTACGCCCAGCATCTGCTGGCGTTGGCGCGTCCTGGGGACGTGCTGTGGGGGATTTCCACCGGCGGCGGCGCGAAGAACATCCTGGCGGCGCTGAAGATGGCGCGCGAGCTCGGGGTGCGGACGCTCCTGCTGACCGGCGGCAGGCACGGGATCTGCGAGGAGTTCGCCGAGGTGACGATCGCGGTGCCGGAGAGCGAGACCTTCAAGGTTCAGGAATTGCATCTGCCGGTGTACCATGCGTTGTGCCTGGCGGTCGAGGAGCATTTTTTCTCATGAGCGGGCGCGGAACACCGGTTCATGTCGCGATCATCATGGACGGCAACGGCCGCTGGGCCGAACGGCGCGGTCTGAGCAAGCCGGAGGGGCATCGCGCCGGAGCCGACGCGGTGATGCGCGCGGTGGAGAGCGCCCGGGAGTTCGGCGTCCGCTATCTGACGCTGTACGCCTTCAGCACCGAAAACTGGAAACGGCCCGAGGAAGAGGTCGGGGCGCTGATGGTTCTGTTGGAGGAGTTCATCGACGTGAAGCTCGGCGAGATGATGGAGCGGCAGCTTCGTTTCCGGGCCATCGGCCGGCTGGAGGGGCTGCCGGAGGGGGTGCGGCGCAAGCTGGCGCACGCGGTCGAAACCACCGCCGGCAACGCCGGCGGGACGCTGGTGCTGGCGTTGAATTACGGCGGCCGCGCCGAAATCGCCGACGCGGCGCGGAGGATCGCCGAGGCGGTGCGCTCCGGGACGCTCGATCCGGCGGCGGTCGGCGAGGATACGGTGGCGGCGAATCTCTACGATCCGGAGCTGCCGGATCCGGATTTGCTGATCCGGACTTCGGGCGAATGCCGGTTGAGCAATTTTCTGCTGTGGGAATTGGCCTACAGCGAGATTTACATCAGTGAGGTTTTGTGGCCGGATTTCGGCCGCGATGAATTCGCCGCGGCGCTGGAATCGTACGGCGGGCGCGAGCGGCGCTTCGGAGGGCGCAATTCATGTTGAAGTTTCGGTTGATTTCCTTTACGGGTTTGTTGGCGCTGATGGCGCTGATGGGTTATTGGGGGTGGGATGGGGCGTGTCCGCCCAAGCTCTACTTCGTGTTCATGGCGCTGGCGCTGGCGGCGACGGTGCTGATGGCGCTGGAGGTGTACCGTCTGTTGGCAAAGATCGGTCTGCCGTCATTGCCGGCGGCGGGGGCGTTTTATCTGGCCATTCCGTTTCTGCTGGATATGCTCCGGGCGGTGGGCGAGCTTTACGCGCCCGGCTATGCTTCCGTGCCGCCGCCGGTCGTTTTCGGGATCGATCTGCTGGAGATTATTTACCGGTACGCCGCTCCGGTGGTGGCGTGGGGGTTGATTCTGTGCGACCGGGACCGGGTGGGAATGGTGAAAAAAGTGGCGGTGACCGCCGGGGTGGCGCTGTTGCTGGGGTGGATTGTCAGGCCGATGGTCAACATCTTTCTTTTTCAGGGGATGTGGATTTTTCTCTTCTTCGTGTTGACCACCAAGGCGGGCGACACCGGCGGCTACATCGCCGGCAAGCTGACCAGCTATCTCCCGGGCGGCAACCACAAGATCGCGCCGTCGATCAGTCCGGCCAAGTCCTGGGAAGGGCTGTTCGGCGGGCTGGTGTTGTCGGTGGCGGCGGCGTTGATTTTCCATTGGACCGGGGCGGTCGACATTTCCTGGTGGGGAGCGGCGGCTTTCGGCGTGGTGCTGTACTTCGGCGGTTTCGCCGGGGACCTGACCGAATCGGCGTTCAAGCGAGCTTGCGGCGTCAAGGACTCGGGCGTGATCATGCCGGGCATGGGCGGAGTCTTTGACGTAATCGACAGTTTTATCTACAATGCGCCCATGTTCGCATTTCTATGGATGTACTATCAGTCAATAGAACATTACCTGACGAAGTAAGAAAACCGGAACCATGAAACAAAGAATCCTGAAACTGCTGGCGGAAAATGCCAGGCTCGGCGACGCCGAACTGGCGCGGCGGCTCGATGTGGCCGAAACCGAAGTCGCGGCTGCGATTGCGGACTTGGAGGAGGCGAAGGTGATTCGCGGGTACACGGCGATCATCAACGACCAGAAGCTCGGCTCCGGCGGGGTGCGGGCGCAGATCGAGGTCAAGGTGACGCCGCAGCGCGACGGCGGCTTCGATGCGGTGGCGCGGCGTTTGGCGCGTTTCCCCGAGGTGACCGACCTTTATCTGATGGCGGGGCATTACGACTTGCGGATTGAGATTCAGGGGGATTCGCTGCAGGATGTGGCCTCTTTCGTCTCGGAGAAGCTGGCGACGATGGAGGGGGTGACCTCGACGGCGACGATCTTTCTGTTGAAGAAGTACAAGGAAGCCGGCAGGATTATGGAAGAAGATGAAGAATATGAAAGACTTAAAGTTTCCCCGTAACGGGCGTGTCGCGAGTCATGTGGCGGCGTTGCCCAAGAGCGGGATCAGGGATTTTTTCGAGTTGGTCAACGCGGTCAAGGACCCGGAGATGATTTCGCTCGGGGTGGGCGAACCGGATTTCGTCACCCCGTGGACGGTGCGTGAGAGTGCGATTTTTTCCTTGGAAAAGGGTCACACCAGCTACACCAGCAATCTCGGGTTGCTGTCGTTGCGCAAAGAAATTTGCCGTTACGTCGCCGCCGATTACGGAGTCGAGTACAATCCGGTCAGCGAGTGTCTGATTTCGGTCGGGGTCAGCGAGGCGTTGGATTTGGCGGTGCGGGCGGTGATCAATCCTGGTGAAGAGGTGATTTACGCGGCGCCGTGTTACGTCTCCTATCCGGCTGAAATTGCTTTGGCGCACGGGGTGCCGGTGCCGTTGGCGACCCGGGAGGAGGATGCCTTCGCGGTGGACCCGGAGCGGTTGCGCGAGCTGATTACGCCGAAGACGCGGATGTTGATGCTGAACTTCCCGTGCAATCCGACCGGGGCGGTATTATCTCTGGAGCAGATGCGCGGCATTGCCGCTCTGGCGGTCGAGCACGACCTGGTGGTGATTACCGACGAAATCTATTCCGAGCTGCATTATGGGGAGCGTTTGCCGTCGATTGCGTCGTTGCCGGGGATGCGTGAGCGGACGATTTTCCTGCACGGATTTTCCAAGGCTTTTGCGATGACGGGTTTTCGGATCGGCTATGCCTGCGGGCCGGCGGATTTGATTGACGCGATGATGAAGATCCATCAGTATTCGATGTTATGTGCGTCGATTACGGCTCAGGAGGCGGCGACTGAGGCGTTGCGTCATGGGCGCGGCGAGATGGAGCGGATGCGTGATTCTTATCATGAGCGTCGTGATGTGATTGTGGCGGGGTTCAACCGGGTTGGGCTCAGGTGTCTATTGCCTCAGGGGGCGTTTTACGCCTTTCCGAACATCACTGCGACCGGGATGTCGTCGATGAAGTTCGCGATGTCGCTGCTGGAAGCCGAAAAGGTGGCGGTGGTCCCCGGAACGGCCTTCGGCGCATGCGGCGAGGGGTTTGTGCGTTGTTGTTACGCGACGTCGATGCCGGAGATTATGAAGGCGTTGGACCGCCTGGACCGCTTCCTGAACCAAAAATAAAAATAAAAAAATAGTCGGCCGCCGCGCAGCTTTGGGCAGGGTCCAGGTGGGGCCCGCCATAAGCGCTAAGTTATTATTTGCATAATCTGGTTTTGGTCTCATATTAAAGGTGAAACCCTGATAGATAAGGAGAAGGCGCCATGCAGAACCAGATTGACGAATGGGATGATCTGTTGGAATTTCTGCCGGCAAATTGGCGAGAATTGGCGGAGACCAGCGGTGCGCTGAAGGGGTTGCGCATGGACAAATCCCCGGAAAATCTGCTGCGCGTCATGTTTATTCACTTTGGCTGCGGCTGTTCGCTGCGGGAAACAGCGTTGCGGGCGCGCGAAAAGGGTTATTTTAACGGTTCCGATGTAGCCTTGATGAATCGGATTATCAAGGCGAAAGACTGGCTGCAAATGCTTTGCAGCAAAATGTTTATTGAGCGAGGAATCACTGACGGAGCTCCGCGCCTGCGCATTGTCGATGCCTCTGATGTGCATGAGCCGGGCGCAACCGGCTCGCTGTGGCGAATTCATTACAGCATCGCGCTTCCGGAGGTGCGTTGCGATCATTTTGCCCTGACGTCTTCCAAG
>JAVBSD010000103.1:0-3853 GCA_031547325.1 Victivallaceae bacterium
GTTATGCGTGTTCACCTGGATGTACCGCTGCTCCGGGTGTGTGCGCCCGCCCTGCGGCGGCACGTTGCAGATTGTCCCTTCCAGCAGCTTCAGGAGCGCCTGCTGCACGCCCTCGCCGGAAACGTCCCGGGTGATGCTGACGTTCGCCGTCTTCTTGCCGATCTTGTCCAGTTCGTCGATGTAGACGATGCCGCGCTCCGCGCGCTTCACGTCGCCGTCGGCGGCCTGCACGAGCCGGAGGATGATATTCTCCACATCCTCGCCGACATACCCCGCCTCCGTGAGCGTCGTCGCGTCGGCGATGGCGAAGGGCACGTCCACGCTCTGCGCCAGGATCCGCGCCATGAGCGTCTTGCCGCAGCCCGACGGTCCGACGATCAATACGTTCGACTTCTCCACGTCCACGTCCTGCGTCGCGCCGCTCTTGAGGCGCTTGTAATGGTTGTGGACCGCGACGGACAGGACCTTCTTCGCGTAGTTCTGGCCGATGACGTAGCTGTCGAGGTTGGCCTTGATCGAACGCGGCGACGGGGCGGCGCCGATCTCCTCCGGCTTGGCCCGCAGGTCGAAGGCCGGCTGCTCGAAGGTGGGATCCTCTTCCTGGATCATCCTGGCGCACAACAGGGCGCAGTCGCGGCAGATATAGGTCAGGCCGTCCTGGCCCTCGATCATGCGGATGCCCATTTCCGCGCTGCGTCCGCAGAACGAACACTGCGGCATCCGCCGGCCGCCGCCCGAACGCTGTTTGGACACGGCTCACCCTCCCTTACCGGCCTTACCGGACCGTCCCCCCGACACCCCGACGGGCGACCGCCCACACGGTTCCCTTACGCCTTACGCCTTGTCCGACTTCTTCTTCTCCGCCGGACGCAGCACCTCGTCGATCAGCCCGTATTCCATGGCCTCTTCCGCGCTCATGAAGAAGTCGCGGTCGGAATCCTTGGCCACCGTCTCGAGCGATTTGCCCGTATGCAGCGCCAGGATGCCGTTCAGTTTTTCGCGCAGCCGGTCGATTTCCTTCGCCTGGATGATGATGTCGCTGGCGGTGCCTTCCGCGCCGCCCCAGGGCTGGTGGATCATGATCCGGCTGTTCGGGAGCGAATAGCGCTTGCCCTTCGTCCCCGCGGCGAGCAGCACCGAACCCATCGACGCCGCCTGCCCCACGCAATAGGTCGCCACCTCGCAGGACAGGTGCTGCATGGTGTCGTAGATCGCCAGCCCGGCGGTCACCGACCCGCCCGGGGAGTTGATGTACACATGGATCGGCGCCTCGCGGTTGACCAGATCGAGATAAAGCATCTCGGCCATGATCAGGTTGGCGGTGTGGTCGCGAATTTCGCCGCCGATGATGATGATCCGGTCCGACAACAGCCGCGAATAGATGTCGTAGCTGCGTTCCCCGCGACCCGTCCGTTCGATGACGAACGGCACCAGGTCGGCCATCGGTTCCATCATGGCTCTCGATTCCTTTCTTCCGGCGCCGGTTCGGCGTCACTGGTCGTGGTGGTCGCAGCCGCAGGTTTCGTCATGCTGGTGGCCGGCGTCCTTGGCCTCCGGCTCGGCCTTGGAGACCTCGGCCTGGTCGATCAGGATCTGGAACACCTTCGCGTCGCGGATCTCCGCCGCGATGGCCATCATGCCGTTGTGGTCGCGGATGGTCTTCATGATCTTTTCGGCCGTCGTCTGCTGCTGGCGGGCCAGGGCGCCGATGTATTCGGCCACTTCCTCCCGGGTGATCTCCACCTTCTCCTTTTCCGCCACCGCGTCGGAAATGATGGTCCAGCGCAGGCTCCGCTCGGTGTTCTTGCGGCTTTCGGCCGCCATAGTGGCGGCGTTTTCGTCCAGGAACTGCTTGGTCACCCCCATCCGCGCCAACCGGACCCGGTTCTGGTAGAGCTGGGCGTTGGCCTGCCGCTGCACGAAGCTGTCCGGCAGGGCGAACGGGTTGCGGGTGATCATCGCGTCGACGATCTGGCCTTCGAACGCCTCACGGCGCTCCTGGTTGCGGTCGCGGTCGAGCTGGAACTTGACCACTTCCCGCATGCCCGCCAGGTCCTTGAACCCCATACGAGCGGCGAACTCGTCGCTGATTTCCGGCGCGGCGAGGCGGTTGACCTTGAGCACCTTGAGCGTGGTGTGGGCGGTCTTGCCCCGGAGTTCCTCGCGAGGGTGGTCGGCGGGGACGGTCTGTTCGAACGCCGCCTCCGTGTCCGGCCGCGCGCCGGCGAGCTTCGTCACCAGGTCGGGGCAGGGAATGCCGAAGAGCTGGTCGCCCTCCATCCGGATGCGATGGGCCTTGACGTTGACGATCTCCTCGTCGCCGACCGTCATTTTCGCGTCGACTTCCAACACGTCGCCGGCGGCGGCCGGTTCCGCGGTTTCCCGGTGGGGGGTCAGGCGCCGGCCGATTTCCTCGATGCGCCGCTCGACGTCGGCGGCTTCCGGATCCCGGGTGCGGTCGAGGAGCGGAATCTTGTCGTAGACGGCCAGCTCGATGTTGGGGCGCACGTCGAGTTCGACCGTGTAGGTGAAGGCCGCGCCCGGCGCGACGATCAGCTTTTCGCGGTCGAGCGTCGGGTCGCCGAGCGGGTTGACCTTGGCTTCCTCCAGCGCCTTCTCCATGGCGTCCTGCACCAACTGCCCCGCCGCGTCGCGGAAGGCCTGCGGTCCGTACTTGCGTTCGACCATGCGCTTGGGCGCCATGCCGGGGCGGAAGCCCTTGATGGCGACGTTCTGGTTGAACTGCCGATAGGCGGCGTCGATGGCCTGGTCGACTTCGGCCGGTTCGAAGGACAGCTCGAGCTTCTGCCGACAGGGGGCGACTTCCGAGAAGGTGTGTTTCATTCCGATCCAATCGCGGCTAAAGACAAATCCGACCCGATGCATAAAAAACATCCGGCGCCTTGGAAGGGGCGCCGGTGGTGGAAGGTCTTGGGCGGGCTTTCGTAAGGCAACCAAAGGCCTGCCGGGGGCAATCCATCCACACCATACCGATTTTCCGATTATAGTGGAAACCGGTAGGCCGTCAAGCAAAAACCCGATTTTCCCCAGACGCCCGGGACCGAAAAACGGTTGCGGCGATCACCGGTTACCCCGCGAAATACCAACCGAAGCATTGGACCTTGCGGGAGACCGGCCGTCATTCCTGGAGGCGTTTCTGCAGCTCCGGCATCTTGACCTTGACGTCCCGGAAGCCGATGTCGGTCTGGTACAATTGCGCATAGATGTCCAGCGCCGCCTTGAGCGAATCGGGCGTGCCTTTTTTCTCTTGGGCCAGGGCTTCGAAATACAACGGATCGCGGATCTTCTGGAACAGTTCCTGCCCTTGCCGGGCCGACTGGAACTGGGCGATGGCCAAATCCAACTGCCCGGCCTCGGTGAAACACCGACCGAGGTTGGTCAACGCCTCGATCCGGAACTTGGGATCCTTCGCCGCGGCCTGCAGCTCGCCGATGGCCTCGTCGTAGCGGCGGGAATCGAAATACAGCCGGCCCAGGCGGTTGTGGAAATCGGCCTTCAGCGGCTGCGCCTTCACCCGCCGTTCGAACTCGGCGACTTCGTAGGCGATCCGGCTTTCGTTCAGCTGCTTGTAGGCCGCCCGCGCGGCGGTGTCCTCGGGATTGGCCTTGACCTGGTCGACCAGCTTCTTGAGCTGCAGGTTGTTTTTCCTGATCTCGAGATCGCCCATCCGGTCGCGGACCGTGTTGTCGGCGGGGTTGAGTTCCTGCGCCTTGCCCAGGTATTGGCGGGTCAGGGAATAGGCGCGGGACCAGTCCTCGTAATCCATGGCGATTTCGGCCAGCCGCAGATAGAGCTTGTGGTCGTCGGGACGGTTTTTGAGGTCGGTTTCGGT
>JAVBSD010000384.1:0-3968 GCA_031547325.1 Victivallaceae bacterium
GACAAACAGCGCGCCGTGCCGATCAATTCGCCGCCGGCGAAAGCGCCCAGCACCAGGTAGGAACCCGAAATCATCCTGCCCACCCACTCGGGCAGCTCCGGCTCCTCCACGGCCCAGCCGGCCAGCTTCAGCAAAGCCCACATCCCGCCGGCGTCGGCCGGCGTGAGCCCGCGAATTTCCGAAACGCCGCTCACAGGCCGCCCGCCTCCGGACGGCACAACAGGAAATAGCGCCCGACGATATAGATGCTGGCCATGACCATGCTGCCGACGGTCACCGGCACGCCGTAGCGCAGGAAGTCCTTGAAGGTGATCTTCTCCCCGGCCTTTTCGGCGATGCCGACCGAAACCAGGTTGGCCGCCGCGCCGACCAAGGTGCCGTTGCCGCCGAAACAGACCGCCAGCGCCAGCCCCCACCACAGCAGATGCGCGTTGGCGGGGTTGTCCCGGAACGCCGGCGTCGTCGCAATGAACCCGGCGACCACCGAAACCATCGCCGCGGTGAACGAAACGTTGTTCATCAACGCCGCCGCCAGGGCGCTGACCCACATGACGCTCAGCACCACCGCCAGCACCGGCCAGTCGCCGAGGAAGCCCAGCAGGTTGCCGACCGACTTCATCACCCCGCCCGCCTCGGCGCCGTAGACCACGACGAACAGTCCGATGAAGAAAAACAGCGTCGACCACTCGATCTTCTCCAACGCATGGTCGACGTCGACCTTGCAGACCAGCAGCGCCAATCCGGCGCCGGCCATCGCCACCACGCAGGGTTCGAGGCCGAGCCAGCCGTGGACCAGAAATCCGGCGATGGTCAGCAGCATCACGAAGCCGCCCCGCCGCAGCTTCGAACGGTCGGTGATCGCGGCCTTTTCATCCAGCTCCATGATCCGGGCCCGTTTCTCCACGGTCACGGTCATGCGCTTGTTGTAGATCATATACAGAACGATGCAAAACAGCACCATCACCACCGTGACCATCGGAAACAAATTCCACATGAACGCCGCGAAATCGAGTTTGGCCACCGTGCCGATGATCAGGTTCGGCGGATCGCCGATCAAAGTGGCGGTCCCGCCGATGTTCGACGCCATGGTTTCGGCCATGATAAAGGGGATGGCCGGCACTCCCAGCTCGGCCGCCACCACCAGCGTCACCGGCGCCACCAGGAGCACCGTGGTCACGTTGTCGAGAAACGCCGACAAGAGCGCCGTCGCCGCCACCAGGAGAATCATGGTCCGGACCGGCGACCCTTTGGCCAGCTTGGCCGAACGGATCGCCACGTACTGAAACAGACCGGTGCCGGAGAGGATGTTGACCAGGATCATCATCCCGGCCAGAGTGAAAATCACGTCGAAATTGACGCTTTGGCTGTAGGCGTCGAGATCCGGCGCCGGCCCGTTGAGCAAAGCGGTCTTTTCGCCGAACCAGTTGAAAAGGCTCTTCGCCTGGTGCTGATGCCCGGAGATGACGAAAATCAGCATCAGGCTGGAGCCGCACAGCGCGGCGGTGGTCTTGTGAACCTTTTCCGACGCGATGACGATGTAAGTGCCGACGAAAATGGCCGCGGCGATCCAAAAAGTAATGTCCATGTCCAATTCTCAGTTCCCGGTCACCCGCGCAGCACCCGCCGCACCACGTCCTTGATATTGATTCCGCCGACCAGTCTGCCGTCGGCATCGGCGACGAAAACCGCCGGGGTTTCCCGCCTGGCCAGCCGCACCGTGAACTGGATGAGCGGCGTTTCGGGAGCGATGGTCACCGCCGGCAGCATGTAATCGCGGACCAGGTGGTGATTTTCCGCATTGAAAATCTTCTCGAACACCTCAAGGCTGGAGAGGAAATTCAGATTGTCCATCATGAAAATATAATCCGGGATGAAACTCTTGATCACCTCGGTGGCGTCGATCACGCCCAGCAATTTGCGCTCGTCGTCGACCACCGGAATCTGCGCCCGGTCGGAGCCCGAACAGGCGTCCAGCGCCAACGCCAGCGCGTCGCCGGGCCTGACGCAGGGCCAGTTGCGGTCGACCAGGTCGTCGGCGGTCAGGGTCTTGCGCAGCTGAACGTCGTCGCGCTGCAGCAGCTCCAGCGCCGCCTCCGGCGTCCAACTGTCGGCGAAGCGGGCCAGCCGGTCGGGGCTGGAGAGGTAGCGGACGAAAGCCGAAGTGCTCCTCAGATAGGTCGCGACGGTATTCTCCGAGATCAGCGACATCACCACCACCCGCGACGGCGCGGCGTCGTAGTCCTTGAACTTCATCGGCTTGTCCAGCAATCCGACCACCACGTACAAGTCGTTCAACTCCGGCAGCAGCAGATGCGGAAAGGCCACGCCTTCGTAAGGCATGTGGGTCACCGCTTCGCGTTCGAGCATCGCGTCGAGGGTGGCTTCGACGTTGATCGGCGTCGCGAGACGCCCGGCCGCGGTCTTCAGCAGCCGGCGGTAGACGTTGATGCGGCTGTCCGCGGCGACCCGGCACAGAATGAGCCCGGGAGACAAAATCGACGCCAGTTTCATCGCAAACCTCCGAACATTTACATTACATCCGCTCGACCGCCGCCCTGGCGAAGCCGGAACAGCTCACTTCGGTGGCGCCCTCGGTCAGGCGCGCAAAGTCATAGGTGACCACGCCGTCGGCGATCGCGCGTTCGATGCCCTTGATCACCAGGTCGGCGGCTTCGTTCCAGCCGATGTGCCGGAGCAGCATTTCGCCGGAGAGCGCCAGCGAACTGGGATTGACCTTGTCCTGATTGGCGTACTTCGGCGCGGTCCCGTGGGTCGCCTCGAAGAGCGCGTGGCCGGTCAAATAGTTGATGTTGGCGCCCGGCGCGATGCCGATGCCGCCGACGCAGGCGGCCAGCGCGTCGGAGACGTAATCGCCGTTGAGGTTCATGGTCGCGATCACATCGTACTCATCGGGCCGGGTCAGAATCTGCTGCAAAAAGGCGTCGCAGATGCAGTCTTTGACCAGCAGCCGGCCGTCCGGCTTGCCGCCGCACTCCTCCCACGACACGGCGACGCCGGCGTACTCGCGTTTGACCAGCTCGTAGCCCCAGTTCTTGAAGCCGCCTTCGGTGAACTTCATGATGTTGCCCTTGTGGACCAAGGTGAGGCTGCGGCGCTTTTCGCGCAGCGCGTAATCGAGGGCGGCGCGGATCAGCCGCTCCGAACCCTCGCGGGAAATCGGCTTGATCCCGATCGCCGAGGTCTCCGGGAAGCGGATCTTGCCGACCTGCATCTCGCCGCGCAGGAAATCGATCACCTTGCTCACTTCGGGGGTCCCCGCGGCCCATTCGATGCCGGCGTAGATGTCCTCGGTGTTTTCGCGGAAGACCACCATGTCGGTCTTTTCCGGCGCCTTGACCGGAGACGGCACCCCGTTGAAGTAGCGCACCGGGCGCAGGCAGACATACAAATCGAGCAGCTGCCGCAGCGCGACGTTCAGCGAACGCATGCCGCCGCCGACCGGCGTGGTCAGGGGGCCTTTGATGGCGATCAGATACTGGTCGATGGCGCGGACGGTTTCATCGGGCAGCCAGACGCCTTCGCCGTAGACCTGGAGCGCTTTTTCGCCGGCGTAGACCTCCATCCAGGCGATCCGGCGCCGGTTGCCGTAGGCTTTGGCCACGGCGGAGTCCCAGATGTGCATGCTGGCTTTGGTGATATCCGGCCCGATGCCGTCGCCTTCGATGAAGGCCACCACCGGGCGGTCCGGCACCGCCAGCTTGCCGTCGGCGCCGACGGTAATCCGGTCGCCGGCGGGAATACGGATTTTGTCGAACTCAGCCATTTTTTTCCCCGTTCCTCATTTTCAGGTTGTTATCGCTCAGATCATTGCCTAATATACACCCCTGAAGACGATTTTACCACCCCTCAAAGAACCGATCCGGGGCAATACTCAAAAAAAATCGCCACCAGACGGCTGGAGCCGATAGGCCGCAAATGCTGCGCCGGCTCTAAAATTCTGGCTTTCC
>JAVBSD010000390.1:0-4760 GCA_031547325.1 Victivallaceae bacterium
GCCTTGAGGTCCTCCGCCCCCAGCGCCCGCCCGCCCACCCAAACCTCCGCCACACCAATCCGCTCATCCCCCGCACGTCCCACACCGCCCGTCTCCACAGCCCACCCGTCCCCCAACACCCGCGCCCCCTCCGGCATAACCGATGCCCCCGCCAAAATACCATTGAAGTAGATTTCCACCGCTCCCCGGGCAAAATCGACCACCGCCGCCACATCACAGGCAACGCCGACGACAGGATTCAACACGGCGGATGAAGTCCTGAGCATGACATTGCCGGCGTCGCCACAGTGAAACACCGTGAAAAGCTCCAATTCGGAGCCGGCGTTCAGATACAACCCGATGACGTTTCCCTCCGGAGAATCGGAAAATGGTTCGCCCTGGCAAAACAGCACGGCCGCACCCGCCGCGGACACCGTGAAACGGAGCCGGACGGTCGCATCGGTCCAGCCCCGTAAGGAGCAGAGCGTGTCAAGACGCCATTGCCCGCCCTGGGAACATTCGAAGACGCCGCGGTCGCTCCGGATGTTGCTCTGCCGGATCAGGCCGTAGTAGCCGCCGAGCGCCGGCCCGTGCCACACCACCCGTCCGTTCGCCAGATTGCGGAGCCGAATCCCGCGCAACCCGCAGACGACAGTGGTTTGCAGAAGACCGGCAAAATCGCCGGCATCGAGGTTGAATACCCCCCCCTGCTCCCGCAATGCGACCTCGTCGAGCCGGCAGTAGAGGAGGCCGCCGGAACGCCCGATACGGCAGGTGTGACGCCCCGGCGCAATAGCCGCACGGCCGGAATTGCCGGACCCCGGCGCGGAGGTCAGGGCGTTGGTCAATTCGAGCTCGCCGCCCGCAATCAACGCCGCGCCGAAGCCGGCCGCGCCGAAGATCCATCCGGGCGCGGCGTCCGCCGGCAAATCGAAGTCGGCGGCGAACTCGAAGTCGTCGCAGCCGAGGAGCCGGAGCTGCCGGGTTGCCTCGTGCCAGCTTTGCGGCGCGGCGGCGTAATCACCGATGCCGGCCCGGAAAGGCATGGTTTCGGGAGCCGGAGCCAGGTCGGCGGCGCCGTCGTCCGGCAGCAATGCCAGACGGCACGCCGGATCCAGGGCGGCGGCGGCGCGGAAGTCGGCCAAAGCGCCGCCCGCGGCGACGGAACGGATTTCCACCGTTCCGGCCGTGTCGTCCGCCGCGCCGCAATCGCGCCACAGGCGGATTTCACCCGAAACCGGCGCGGCGAAATCGACGCGCCGGCCGGCGAATTCACTTCCGGCGGCCAGAATGGCGCGATGGCACACTTCGCCGTCGGCGGTGAAAATGACCGCGCAGTCGCCGGCGTTCGAATCCGCGGCGGCGCGCAATACCATGGTCAGCGACTCCAGGCCATTGCGGCGTCCCCACAGCATGGCCGCGGGCTCGGCGGCGTCGAGCCGGGTCAGGCGGTTGCCTCCGGCGTCGACCCGCGCCGGAACCAGCGGCGGCGCGCAAACGGGGACGGCGATCTCCGCGCCGCCGATCGGAATCGGGGGACTCCAGACATTGGCGCGCTTGATGTAATAGTTGCCGGTGGCCGGATCGTGGAGATCCCAGTTGGGCCGGGCCGCGGCCGCGTCGCCGGATTCGTGTTGTTCCCAGGGGATGCGGAGGTCGACGCGCGGCCCGGGAGCGATCGGCAAACGGATCTGCGGCGTCACGGCGGCGCCGTCGCGGCAGAGGCGCAGGGCCAGCGCCTCCTCGTGAAAAACGCCCCAGCGCCGCCAATCATCGTCGCGCAGCGAATGATCTTCGAAATAGGGTTCCGGCAGCAGCAGCGCGCCCAGAGTGTCGGCGTCGGGATGGGCGTCGGCGTCTTCCGGCAGGGCGTCGAGCTCCACTTCCCCGCGGTCGACGCCTTGAAATTCGACGCGCCCGAGGATCGTCGGCAGATGGCCGCCGTCCCGGTACAAGGCGACCCAGAGGATCAGCTCGGGGGCCTCCGCCGAACGCAGAGCCCGGGCGAAACCGGCGGTGGCGGTGGCGACCCGGAAGGTGACTTCTCCGGCGGCCGGGTCTCCGGCGCGTTCTTCGCCCCAGTCTCCGGCGCAGTTGACCCGGCCGGCCTCCCAGCTGCGGGAACCGAAGAGGCGCCGGCGGGACTTCATCTCCCAGCCCTCCAGCCGCAGAATCGCGGCGGCATCCAGCTTCAGCGGCAAGGCGCAGTTGACCAGCAACTCTTCACCGAGCACGATTTCAGGCGGCGCCCCGGCGGCTTCGCCCGATTGATTGAAGGTCAAAACGACGATGCGGCGGTTCATATTTCCCGGCTCCTCCCATGAATGAACTGGTCTTTGCGGTCGATCGCATACGATCCACCCACGGGGAGTCCGGTGTCGGAAATTGAAACGGAATCAGTTGTTTTTCAGTCGGTTAAGCTATCAGATGGTCAGCAGGGATTTCCGCATGGCGTTCATCTGGCGCTCGATCGATTCGACCATTTTGAACTGGTTGCGGCAGCGTTCGAGGTTGTGCAGCGGCCGGCGGATCTTGAAGTAGACGTCGCCGTTGATGTAGTCGGTCAGGAAACGCATGCCGAGCTCCAGGGTGATCAGCTTGACCGAAAGGGGCAGGTTTTCACGTTCGGCGTCGGTCAGAAAGGCGTCGGTGGCCGCGAGAAAGCCCCTGAGGAAGGAGTCGTACATGACGAAACGCATTCCGACCTTGCTCAAATCGACTTCGTCCTCGTCGGTCAGGCTGGTCCCGGCCCGCACCATGTCGCCGAAATCGTGCAGCGACAGCCCCGGCATCACCGTGTCGAGGTCGATGACGCAGATGCCCTCGCCGGAGAGGTCGTCGATCAGGATGTTGTTGACCTTGGTATCGTTGTGGCAGATCCGTTCGGGGATGTCGCCGGCGTCGACCAGCTTGTCCAGGAGCTCGGTTTCGCCGCGCCGTTTCATCACGAAATCGATTTCCCGCCTGACCTTGGCGGCGCGTCCGCAACGGTCGGCGGCGACCGCCGCCTCCAGCGCCAGAACCCGCTTCGAGGTGTTGTGAAAGTCCGGAATGGTCTCATGGAGGCGCGGTCCCGGCAGGTCGACCAGGTCGCACTGGAATTCCCCGAACGCCTTGGCGGTGCGGAAGGCCTGGGATTCGTCCTCAAGCACGTTGTAGGAGCGGGCGTTTTCGACGAAGACGTAGGCGCGCCAGAAGTTGCCGACCCCGTCCCGGACGTAGGGCAGGTTGTCGTGGGTGTGCAGCAGCCGCAGCGTGCGTTTGCGGGTCTGCTGATTGGAACGGTGGATTTTGTAGAGCAGATGGCGGGTGACCCGGTCGACGTTTTCCATGACCGCGCGCGGGTCCTTGAAGACCGCGTGGTTGATCCGCTGCAAAGTATAATGCAGCCGGATGCCGCCCTGGTCGCAGGTCACCTGATAGGTGTCGTTGATGTTGCCGGTGCCGAACGGCACCGCGACCAGGAAGTCGCCGTAGATGATGAAGTTGGAACAAATGTCCTGAAGCTCTTTTTGACTTCGCATCCCGCTGGGAGCCTTTCCGTGGTTATGGAGGATCGCTTCGGTAATATAACACCGGATTGCGCTTTATGCCAGTTTTCTTGAGTCCGCCGGTTGCGCTTGATCCGCCGTGGATTATATTAACCTCAAAAACAAGGAATCGTCCCATGGAATTCTCTCCGGTCTCCGCCTGGATCTGGCTCGATCCGGGGCATTTCCCCGAATTTCAGAATGCGCCGGTTTCGGCCTTCGATCCGGCTCCCGCCGCGCCGGCGATGGCGGTTTTCACCCGCGAATTCGAACTCGGCTCCACGGCGGATCTGGTCGCGTGTTTCTCCGGCGACACCAAATTCCGGCTGTGGATCAACGATGAATTTTTCGCCGACGGTCCGGTCGAGGTCGGCGGCGACTACGCCCACCTCCGGCCGCCGTCGTGGTGGTTCCACGAGGAACGCGCCGCCGGCGACCGGCTGCGGCGGGGACGCAACACGATCCGGGCCGAGGTAATGAATCTGCCCGAGGCCCAGACCGACTACTCGACCGGCGGCAACGGCTTCCGGTTCGAGCTCCGCCGGGGGGACGAAGTGCTCCTGGGCAGCGACGAAACGTGGACCGCGGCGGTCAACCGCGCCTGGTCGCCGGAGCGGTACGACGCCCGGCGCGAGGTTTCGCTGTCGGAAACCTTTCCGGCCTTCCGTTCCGCCCGCGCCGGGCGGCCGACCCGTTCGCTCGATCTGCCGCCCCTGGCGGAGCGGCGGATCGAAACCTCCACGCCGCTGCCGGCGACGGTCGAACCCGGCCCGCCGCGGCTCATCGAGCTGGATTTCCCCTGCGAGGTCGCGGCCCACCTGGAGCTGGAGGTCGAGGGCCGCGCCGGCGCGGTGATCGAAATGCGTTACCAGGAGCTCCCCGGCGTGGTCCACGACCGGCGGACGCTGGTGCTCGGGGACGGGCGGAGGCGTTTCCGCGCCACCCGGCTCCAGGCGTTCCGGCGGGTGACGCTGGCGGTGGCCTGCGGCGCCTTCGATTCGCCGAATTACGCGGCCGTCACCGTGCACGGCGCATGGGCGGTTGCCCGGGGGTTTCCGGTGACGGCCGCCCGCTTCGAATCTTCGTCGCCGCCTTTGAACGCGGTCCGCGCCTGCGTCGACGCGACGATGCGCATGTGCATGCAGCGTCTGCATTTGGATTCGCCGGTCCACCAGGAGGGACTCGGCTGTACCGGGGATTACCGCATCGAGGCGCTGATCGGCTATGCGCTCTACGGCGAAGCCCGGCTGG
>JAVBSD010000051.1:0-4487 GCA_031547325.1 Victivallaceae bacterium
AGCTCGGGGTCAGGACCAACGCCGACACGCCGCACGACACCCGGGTCGCGGTGCAGTTCGGCGCCGACGGCATCGGGCTGTGCCGCACCGAGCACATGTTCTTCGAAGCCGGGCGCATCAAGAGCTTCCGGCGGCTGATCCTGGTCGCCGAAACGGTCAAGAAGCTCAAGGAGCACTACAACGCCAACGATCTCGGCAGCCTCAAGATGGCGGTCTCCGACTCGCCGTCGGGCCGCCAGGCGCTGGAACAGTACGAAAAGGCCCTGGCGGATCTCCTGCCGCTGCAGCGCCAGGATTTCGTCGACATGTTCAAGGAGCTGGCCGGGCGTCCCTGTACCGTCCGCTTCCTCGATCCGCCGCTGCACGAATTCCTGCCTCAGGACAGCAAGGGCCAGATCGAAATGGCCGAGGAGCTCGGCGTCAAGGTAGCCGAGGTCGAGGCGGTGGTTTCCAGCCTGCATGAGTTCAACCCGATGCTCGGGCATCGCGGCTGCCGGCTGGGCATCACCTATCCGGAAGTCACCTCGATGCAGGCCCGGGCGGTCGCCGAAGCGGCGTCCCTGGTCCCGGGTTCGCAGCCTGAAATCATGATTCCCCTGGTCGGCAACGTCAAGGAGCTGGCGCAGCACAAGGAAATCGTCCGCGAGGTCATCGCCAGCGTCGAAACCGAGCGTCACGTCCGGCTGGCGGTCAAGATCGGCACCATGATCGAAATCCCGCGCGCGGCGGTGACCGCCGACGCCAACGCGACCGAGGCCGAATTCTTCAGCTTCGGCACCAACGACCTGACCCAGATGGGGTGCGGCTTCTCGCGCGACGACTCGGGCAAGTTCCTCGGCGACTACGTCAAAATGGGCATCTACGAATACGATCCCTTTCAGGTGCTCGACCAGGACGGCGTCGGCGAGCTGGTCAAGATCGCGGTCGCCAAGGGCCGCGCCACCCGCCCGGACATCAAGCTCGGCATCTGCGGCGAACACGGCGGCGAACCGAAGAGCGTGGAATTCTGCCACCGCATCGGTTTGAACTACGTGTCGTGCAGCCCCTACCGGGTGCCGATCGCCCGGCTCGCCGCGGCCCAGGCCGCGATCCGCGAACAGAAGAAAAAATAACCCGTTCGACACGGCCAACGACGCGCCCCCCGAAGCTTGTCCGCTTCGGGGGGCGCTGTTTTTTTGTCCGCGGAAATATTATTTTTCTGTTAACCCCTTGAAATCCAACCCATCGCAAGATAACATATTTGAGGTATCCGGCAACCGTATTTTCACGCAACAAAGAGTATTCATCGATGCGAATCGCGTTTCTGATCGTGGACGACAATTTTTCCGGCGGCATGAACATGGTCAAGGCCTACGCTTCCGGCCTCGCCCGGCAGGGCGATGCCGTCCTCTTCATCGCCGAACGGCTTCCCCGCTCACGCACCCTCGCCGGGCTGCCCTGCATCCCCCTCCGGGAGGCCAAGGATCTTTCGTTCGACATTCTCGTCGTCACCTTCTGGTTCCTGATCTTTCATCTCCCGGTTTTGCGATACGAAAAAGCGGCTCACTGGCTTCAGCACCTGCCCCTGACGGGGCGGGGCGGGCGTTTGGAGCGGGCCATCTACGCCTTGCCCCTCCCGATCATCGCGGTGTCTTCGGAAATCAAACGGGAACTGCAAGCCGCGTTTCAGAAGAGCGTTGAAGAGATCGCGGTGATCTTCAACGGCGTCGACAAGCGGTCTTTTCTGAATTCGCCGCGCGAGGCCGAAACCCGGAACGACTTCCGGGTGCTGGTGGAGGGTCCGCTGGAAGTCGCGTTCAAGAATGTGCCGGCGGCGATCCGGGTCGCGCGGGCCGGCGGCGCCGACGAGCTGTGGCTGCTGACTTCCTCCGCTCCGGCTTCCCTCCCGGGGGTGGATCGGATATTTTCACGCGTGCCGCGCGAAGACACTCCCGCGATTTACGCGAATTGCGATGTCCTGGTCAAGATGAGTCTGTCCGAAGGCATGTGTCTGTCCCCCCTGGAGATGTTCCATGCCGGCGGCACGGCGGTGATGTATCACCTGCCCGCGCTGGACGATTATGCCGTGAACGAAACGAACTGCCTGACGTGCGAAATCGGCGACGAAGCCGGAATCGTCCAAAGAATCGCCCGCCTGAAAGCCGATCCCGCGCTGCTGAAACGCTTGCGGACGGAAGCCGGCCGGACCGCCGCGAATTGGCCCGATCTGCCGGATTCCGTCGCGCGTTTTCGGGAGGTCCTGCAGCAATTGCCCCCGGCGGATCATGCCGGGACGCGACGAATGGTGAAAAAAATTGCCGCGCAAGATTGGCCCGCTTTCATGAAACTGAAGGCCAAAAGCCTGCTGCGCCGCTGGCTGGCGAGGTAAGAAAATGAATCGTTTGTTGCAGCATATTTTCGGCAAAGATTGGAAGAGCAAGGCCGCCTGGGCGCGGGTCCTGCTCGGCTGGAAACTTCGCGCCATGGCCTCCCGCCGCTTTTTTTATTTGAAGGCGGTGGAGCTGGTCATCACCTCCCGGTGTACGCTCCGGTGCCGGTATTGCGCCAACCTGATGCCGTACTATAAGCAGCCGTATGATTTCGATACGGCGCAACTGCTTCAGGATATCGAGGATCTGATGCAGGTCGTTTCGCGGATCAATGTGATTTCGGTCATCGGGGGAGAGCCGTTGCTGCATGACGGACTGGCCGTCATCGTGAAGCGGCTGGCGGAGGAAAAGCGAATCCGGGAGGTCCTGATCGTTTCCAACGGCACGCTGTTGCCGTCGGCGGAGCTTTGGTCGGTTTTAAAGCATCGGAAGGTCCTGCTGCGGGTGAGCAATTATTATCCGCGCTCCCGCAAGCTCAATGATCTGGCGGATCTCTGCCGCAGAGAGGGAGTGCGCTGTGAAGTGGATTCCCGGTTGTGGCACGATCCCGGTTTTTCCTCCATCCCGGAAACCGATCCGGACGAATTGAAACGGCGGTTCCAAAATTGTTTCGCGCAATGCCGGGAATTCCTGGACGGAGAATTCCACCTCTGTCCGCCGTCGGCCAACGGGGTGCAAGTCGGCCTCGTGCCGCGCGACCCGTCCAGTTGCGTCGAGGTCAGGACAGAATTGCGGCAATCGGGCGCGGATGCGGTGAGAAAAAAAATGCGTGCGTTACTGAATGCTTCCTCGGTTCGCGCGTGCGCGTATTGCCGCAGCAATATGGACGGCAAATCCCATGTCGTCGAGAGCGGCGGCAACCAGATCCCTCCCGGCTGGTATTTGAATCCCTCCTCCTGCGAAGTGGAAAAAATCGCAGAGGAACCATAAGAAATTTTGCATATTTTCGCCCGACGATTGAAATTTCTGCGCCGCGGCGGCGTTTTTTCTATTATAAACAACGCGATACTATAATTCCCGGCTTGAATGCGTCTGATTATCGTGCTAACTTATTGAAAAAAGTCACCCCCAAATGGAGGTAGGTCCATGAAACTCGGCTGCCCGTTCTGCCATCAACACTACGAAATCGACAACCCGATCCTCGGCAAGCGTTATAAATGTCTTTACTGCGGCGAAGAGTTCACCGTCGCCGACGCCGAAACGCTGGGCGAGGAGCCGGTGCGCCGGGAAGCTCCGCCGACGACGGAACCGCAGTTCCGGGACATCCCGGAACGCGCCGTATTCCGCGAAGCCCCTCCTGCCGCGCCGGCGCCGCCCGCCGCGCCGCCCCGTCCCGGCGCCTCCCCTCTGCTGCTGCTGACGCTGCTGGCGCTGGCGCTCTTCGGGATTCAAAGCTGGCGGCTGAACGAACTCGACGCCGGGCTGAACAGCCGCATCGCGGCGCTGGGCGACATCGAAGCCAAACTCGACGAGCTGCGCGCCGAACAGGCCCGCCTCGCCGTCATCCAGCAGAATTTCGACATCCAGCTCAAACCTCTGGCGTTGTGGGTGGACCAGCGGCCGTCGACGATCCTCGACAGCCTGGCCGCCATCCGCACCGACCTCAAAGCGCTCGACGACACCACCACCGGCCTGCGCTCGTGGCAGAGCAAATACTCCACCGCGCTGGAAACCGTGGTGGCGCTGGTGGAAAATAAGACCCTGGACGAAATGGTGGCCGGCTTCAACAGCCAGTTCCAGCGCCTCGCCGCCGCCCAACAGGAATTGCACAACCAGATGTACGCCAACTTGCAGCTGCTGAGCCAGGAAACCAGCAAAAATCTGATCATCCTCAACTCCGACGTGATCGAATTGCAGAAGCATTCCGACAGCATGACCGCCGCGCTGAACTCGGTGATCGATGAACTCGGCAGCATCAACGACGACCTGCGCACTCTTTACCGCCGGGTCAACTGGCTCAACATCCGCGACAATTCGACCATCATTTTCACCAACCGGCGGGCGCCGATGCCGGTGCCGCGGCCGCCGGCGGTGCGCAACATCGCACCGCTGGGCCAAACGCTGTAATCACAGCGCGTCGAGCATGAGCCGCCGCGGCGCCCGGGTTCCCGCGCCGAG
>JAVBSD010000255.1:0-3251 GCA_031547325.1 Victivallaceae bacterium
GGCTCGAAATAGAGCCGGTCGCTGGTGTCGTAGTCGGTGGAGACCGTTTCGGGGTTGCAGTTGATCAGGACCGATTCATAGCCGGCGTCGCGCAGCGCGAAGGCGGCGTGGACGCAGGTGTAGTCGAATTCGATCCCCTGCCCGATGCGGTTGGGACCGCCGCCGAGGACCATGATTTTTTTGGCGTTGTCCCGGACCGCGACCCGGTCGGGGCGGCCGGAGTAGGTCGAATAATAATATTCGGCGTCGTCGACGCCGGAGACCGGCACCGAATCGTAGCTGGCGACGCAGCCGATGGCGATGCGGCGGTCGCGCAGTTCCTTCTCCGAAACGTTGAAGAGCCTGGCCAGATAGCGGTCGGCGAAGCCCATGCGCTTGGCTTCGACCAGCTGCGCGTCGGAGAGGTTCATGTAGGTGGATTTGGCCAGCTCGATTTCCTGGAGCGCCAGTTCGCGGATCTGCTCCAGGAAATACCTGGTGATGTGGGTTATCCTGACCGCTTCATCGATGCCCATGCCCTTTTTGAAGGCTTCATAGAGCAGGAAGTAGCGTTCGCTGGAGGGATAGAGCAGCCGTTCGCGCAATTCATCGAGGTTGAGTTTTTCGAATTTCGGCACCAGCCCGAGGCCGTAGCGGCCGATCTCCAGCGACCGGATCGCCTTCTGGAGGGCCTCTTTGAAGTTCTTGCCGATCGACATCACTTCGCCGACCGCCTTCATCTGGGTGCCGAGGTGATCCTGGGCCTTGGGGAACTTTTCGAAGGTCCAACGGGCGAATTTGACCACCACGTAATCGCCGGTGGGAGCGTACTTGTCGAGGGTGCCGAGCCGCCAGTAGGGCAGTTCGTCGAGGCAGATGCCGCTGGCCAGCTTGGTCGAAACCAACGCGATCGGAAATCCGGTCGCCTTGGAGGCCAGCGCGCTGGAACGCGAGGTCCGGGGGTTGATCTCGATCACCACCACCTCGTCGGTTTCGCGGTTGTGGGCGAACTGGACGTTGCAGCCGCCGGTGACTCCGACCGCGTCGAGGATGCGGTAGGAGTAATCCTGAAGCCTGGCCTGGACGCTCGCGGGAACGGTCAGCATCGGGGCGACGCAGAAGCTGTCGCCGGTGTGCACGCCCATCGGGTCGACGTTTTCGATGAAGCAGACGGTGATCTTGCAGCCCTTGGCGTCGCGGACGACTTCGAGCTCAAGCTCCTCCCATCCGAGCACGCACTGTTCGATCAGCACCTGGCCGATCAAACTGGCGGAGAGGCCGCGCGGCATGATCTGACGCAGCTCTTCGACGTTGTAGACGATGCCGCCGCCGGTGCCGCCCATGGTGTAGGCCGGGCGCAATACCACCGGATAACCGAGTTCGGCGGCGATCTTCTCGGCCTCTTCGACCGAATAGCTGGGCTCGGACTTGGGGACCGGCACGCCGAGCTGGCCCATGGTGGCCTTGAATTCGATGCGGTCCTCGCCGCGCTTGATCGCTTCGAGGTCGACGCCGATGACTTCCACATGGTACTTGTCGAAGACGCCGGCTTCCTGCAGGCTCATCGCCAGGTTGAGGGCGGTCTGGCCGCCGAGGTTGGGCAGCAGGGCGTCGGGACGTTCCTTGGCGATGATCTGCTCCAGGCTGGCCACGGTCAAGGGCTCGATGTAGGTGTGGTCGGCCATGTAGGGATCGGTCATGATGGTCGCCGGATTGGAGTTGGTCAGGACGATCTCATACCCCTCTTCGCGCAAGGCCTTGCAGGCCTGGGTTCCGGAGTAGTCGAACTCGCAGGCCTGCCCGATGATGATGGGCCCGGAGCCGATGATGAGAATCTTGTTGATGTCCTGGCGTTTCGGCATAGTGAGGTACCTGCGACCCTTTCTTCTGGTTTGCTATATGAAAATTTTGTCTGTTCTTTAATTCGGAAGCCATTCAGGGAATGCCCGCTCCGGCACGGGGTATAATATAACCGGAAGAACCGCTTTTGTCAAATCTTTCCGAGGTCGAAAATTTGTAAATTCGCATAAACGGTATTATTGTTATCCAGGAGGAACCACAATGGAACTGACTTTCACCGCCGGCGTGCGTTCCGGCGAGCGGCTACAGCTCAACGGACCGGTCATCACCATCGGCCGCGAACTCGACAATCTGGTGCTGCTGCCGGTCGACGGAGTTTCGCGCCACCATGCCGAAATCCGCGAAGACAAGGGCGTGTGGTGCATCGCCGACCTCGGCAGTTCCAACGGGGTCAGGATCAACGACCGCAGAATCGCCTTCAATACGCCGCTCAATGACGGCGACGTCATCGAGATCTGCAATCAAACCATGCACGTCAGCCTCCGCCCCCCGATGGGGACGGTGGTGTTCAAGCCCTTCGCCTCCGCCGAACTCGGCTCCGAGGCCGCCGCCCGCCGCGCCGTCCCCTCCGGTGACGATCCGACGCCGGTGCTCGCCGCCGCCGCCGCGGACCCCAGGTCGACCGCGCCGCTGCCGCCGCGGCCGCACCGCGACGCCCCTCCTCCTCCGCCGCCGCCGCCGGACTCGGCGGACGGCGACATGGCCTCCCGGGTGGCGGCGAGCCGGCAGGAGGAGCTGTTCAACCGCCGTTCCGACGACGGGCGGCGGCCTCCTCCTCCTCCGCCGCCGCCCAGGTCGGAAACCCCGGCCCGGACCCGCTTTCCCAGGAGGTTCTACTATATCATCGGCGCCTGCGCGGTGGTCTTCGCGGCGTCGCTGGCGGTCATTTTGCTCAAGCCGGCGCCCCGGACGGCGGCGGAGCCGGAACAATTCCGCTTCGTGCTGATGTACGAGCGCGAAGAGCTGAGCCCGACCGACATCTACAGTTATTCGCTGCGCATCGAAAACGACGAAGCGCTGCTGACCTTGCATGAACTCAAAGCCGGCCGGGTGTTCACCACCTCCATTCCGATCCCGCCGGAGGCCGGGAAACGCATGGCCGCCAAAATCGCCGAAACGGGATTTTTCGACCTTCCCCAGGGCGGTGCCGATTTCTCTTCGCCCGGCCCCGACCGCACCTGGCGGCGGCTGCGGATTTACACCCCCCGCCGCGGCCGCGAGGTCGCCGTCGCCGACGACGTGCCGCCGGCGGCCTTCGCCGCGATTGAAAAACTGCTGGAGAACTTCCTGGACGATCATGACCTGACGGCGGTCTTCCACCCGGCGTCGACCCTGAAGGAGCTCGGCCTCGACGCCTACGCCTCGGCCCGCAACCTGGCCGCCAACCTCAACGGCAACCCGCCCAATCTGCT
>JAVBSD010000161.1:0-2678 GCA_031547325.1 Victivallaceae bacterium
CGATGCTCAGGGTCAGGAATTTCTCGGCGCCTTTTTTGCCGGAAGCGCCCTTGTCGTTGCCGCCGTGACCGGCGTCGATGACGATGATCCGGGGACGTTTGCCCTTCAGCGCCTTGGCGTTCAGCACCGGATTCAACAGGTGGTTGAAGTCGCTCACCGAAACATAGCCGGCGCCGCGATACCAGGCGGGCGCGAAATCCAGCGTCACCTGGATGCCGTTGATCGAAGCGAAACGCTTGTCGGGGTAGAAGACCAGTTTCCGGCCGCCGGAGCCGGTCAGCTCCACCTTGGTCGACGAGGCGGAATACTTGAGCCCGAAATATTCCGCCACCGTGGACAGCCGGTAATAATAGCGGTTGTGAAGCGACACCGGAGTCAGCCGGACCGGTGCGGCGGACAGGACGGCGGACAGCGTTAGAGCCAGCGCCAGCGCCGGCAGCAACAGAAGACGCGCCGCGGATCTGGCTTCAAGCATTTTCCAGCCGTTTCAAGCTCACTTGCGCGGCGTAATTTTCGAGCGGCGGATACATCGCCATGCAATCCGGGCCGACCGGCGCGGGCTCTTCGAGCGAACCGTAGACGAAGCCGCGGGCTTCGCGCAGCATGGCTTTCCACGCGGTGCCGCCGGCCAGCAGCGCCGCCATCGCCGCCGACAGCGTGCAGCTGGTGCCGTGGCTGGCGCCGCGCTCCTCCGCCGCCGGCGAACTCAGGGTGTAAAGCTTGCCGTCATGGGCCACGATGTCGACGGCTTCCGTGGAATCGGCGTCGATGGCGTGGCCGCCTTTCAGCAGGCAGCTGACCCGCCAGCGTTCGGCGATCTCAGCCGCGGCCTCGGCCCGGGCGGCAAAGCCGCCGAGCTTCCGGCCGAGCAGCAATTCGGCTTCGGGGATATTCGGCGTGAGCCAGTCGGCCAGGCCCAGAAGTTCCGTTTTCAGCGCCTCCACCGCGTCGTCGGTGAGCAGTTGCGCGCCTGAGGTCGACACCATCACCGGGTCGATGACCAGCGGAATGTCGCGCCAGCGCCGCCGCCGGGAATCCGCCACCGCGCGGACGATGGCCGCGTCGGCCAGCATGCCGGTTTTGACCCCGCGCACCGCGAAGCATTCGA
Source organism: Victivallaceae bacterium (assembly GCA_031547325.1). Taxonomy (GTDB): domain Bacteria; phylum Verrucomicrobiota; class Lentisphaeria; order Victivallales; family Victivallaceae; genus JAVBQJ01. The sequence continues at coordinate 1,109 of JAVBSD010000161.1, forward strand.
AGACCGCGTCGAGCTGCGCCGTCACCGCTTCGGGCGGCAGAACATCGATCCGGGCGACCCGGCGCGGATTCTGGGACGTGACCGCGGTGATCGCCGAACAGCCGTAGACGCCGATCGCGCTCATGGTGCGCAAGTCGGCCTGGATGCCCGCGCCGCCGCCGGAATCGCTGCCGGCGATGGTCAGGGCCACCGGATAATATTCGGATGTTTGATCTTTCACGGAATGAATTTGTTTTTCGGCGAGGCCGGCACTATATTACATTATATGGTAAGGGAAATATACACCTCTCCCAAATGAAAAACAAATGGCAAACGGGCAAAATGACCGGATTTTTTTCATCGCTTCTCCTCGCCGCGTCACTGCTGCTGCCATGGGGGGCCGGAGCCGATTTCCTGCGGCTTGAGTCCGGCATCGAGTACGACCTCAGTTCGCGCCGCGACGCGGACCTGGTGCTGGAGGAATTCCTGCGCCGCGCCGACAACGCGATCAGCCAGTTTTTCCGCCTGCCGCGCACCGGGACGCCGACGGCGCTGCGCATTTACTTCGACGACGATTGCCCGGAGGGCGAATTTGAACTGTACCGCGCCGGCGGCCAGGTCTTTCTGGTGCTGCCGCGCAACTACGCGGCGTGGCGCGGCGACGCCGTGCTGCGCCGGGAGCTGCTGAATGCCATGCTCCTGAGCCGCCACGGCATGGTCCCCGGCGGGGAGGGCGAGGCAGGGACGGCGCGGGCGCCGGGGTGGATGCTGGCCGGGCTGGATGCCGAATTGCACGCCCGCGACGGCGTCGACCGGATTTTCCGGGTCGGTTATTTCCCGGGGGTGCGCGGCGCGCTGCTCGGCGGAGCCGCCCCCGACTGGCCGCAGGCCTTCATCCTCGATCCGGAGATGGAGGACGCCGACGCCGTGACCGGAGAATTGTACCGGGAGTGCGCCCGGCTGATGCTGGAAATGGGCTGGCGCCTCGGCGGGAATCGTTCGCACCTCCTGACCGACTATCTGGTGCTGGCGCTGGAACGGCCGGGGGAGCTGGAGCTGGTGTTTCTCTCCACCATCGGCCGGGCGGCGACCGAACGGCTGGGCGATCCCACCGCGGTCGGCATGGCGGCGGCGAAGCGCGCGCTCGACAATTGGGTGCGCGGTCGGGTTTTTTCCTCTTTTCAGCCGCTGCCGGGCGGACAGACGCTGGCGCGCTTCCGGGAGCTCGGCGCGACGACGATGCTCGTGACCCTGGAGGATGGGAAGCCGGCGGAGGTCTCCGGCGGCTGGGAGGAGTTTCCGCAGTGGAGCGCCGATTATCCGGAAACCGCCGTCGCCGCCGCCGGCAAGCTCCGGCAGCTGCAGAATTTGCGTTCGCGCTCCAGCCTGGTGCTGGCCGCCGGCTTCGACAAGCTGGAACGACTGCTGGACGGCGTCGCCTTCGGCAAAAAAATGCCGGCCGACGAATGGAGCCGCGCCCTCGACGACTTCGCCGCCGGCTGCCGCCGCCAGGAACAGATCGACGCCGCGCTGCGGCGCCATGAAGCGGATCATCCCGAATTCGATCCGGCGCCGAAACGGCTCAGGAGCG
>JAVBSD010000082.1:0-3387 GCA_031547325.1 Victivallaceae bacterium
GCAGCCCGCCGGGGTTGACGCCCACCGGCGGCCGCAGTTTGACGATCACTCCGGGGGTCTGCTGCCGCCGCGCGCTCAACAGAGGCCCCGGCCGCCGCTGGGGGTGGCCGAGCGGCGCCGCCATCTGCTGCGCCGCCATCAGTGCTTCTTTGCTGCGGGTGGTGAATTTCTCAATGTTCATAATCATCCTCCTCCTGAATTAATATATAATGCTTTATGACAAATGCACAATCCGTGCCATATTTTTTCCGGGCGTCCCCTCCCCGGGCGGCGGGTCATTTTGAAACATCGGCCATTTTTCACCGGGTCATTTTGACCCAGCCTCTTGAACTCCCGCTCCCCGGTGATATATTAGGAGCATGAAAGCGAACCAGGCGATCACCTGCCCGGCGTGCGGCGAAAAAAGCATTGCCAAGGCCAAGACGCTCCTCGACGGCTTCCGGCCGGCCGGGGAAGTGCTGGTCTGCATGCTGTGCGGCGCCGAGCTCGGCAAAGCCGAAGACGCGGCGACCGCCCCCGCCGCCGCCTCGCCTGCGTGCGGCGCCCTGGCGGCGCTGCTCGGCGGCGGCGAAAGCGCCAAGCCGACCCTGCGGCGCGAAGCCGGCGAGGGCCGCTTCTGCCGCGACTGCGACCATTATCTGGTGCACCCGTTTCTGTCGCGCTGCACCCTGAAGCAGTGCGAAGTCAACCCGATGGACGATTGCCCGCAATGGCGGCCGAAAAAAGACAAGAGCAATGATCCAAAAATTTTCTGACCGGGCCGAACGGCTCCGGGCCTTCACCGCCGCCGACCTCTATCCGGTGGTCTCGAGCGAAGTCACCCTGGGCCGGGACCCGGCCGACGTCATCGCGGCGATCGCCGCCGGCGGGGCGAAGCTGGTTCAGCTGCGCGAAAAAAACCGTTGCGACCGCGACCTGTGCGAACTGGCCTGCCGGGTCCGGGAAATCACCTGGGCTCACGGCATGGTGCTGGTCATCGACGACCGCGTCGACATCGCGCTGGCCTGCGGGGCCGACGCGGTGCATCTGGGGCAGGATGACATGCCGCTTGAGGCGGCGCGGCGGATCGCGCCGGAGCTGGTGCTGGGCAGTTCGACCCACAATCTCGAAGAAGCCGAAGCGGCGCTGGCGGCGGGCGCGGACTACATCAACGTCGGGCCGGTCTATCCGACGCAGACCAAGTCGGTCGCCTGCGGCGCGGTCGGCACGGAGATGGTCCGCCGGGTCACCGAACGGGTCAAGCTGCCTTTCAGCGTGATGGGCGGGATCAAGGCGCGCCACATCCCGGAGCTGCTGGCGCTCGGCTGCCGCCGGATCGCCATGGTCACCGAAGTGACCCAGGCCGACGATATAACGGCCAGGGTGCGCGAATTGCGCGCCCTGTGGCCATAAAGTTATTAGGGAGACTTCAAGGACCGGATTCCTCCGCTTCCTCCGGCGGCAGGAAGTCGCACCGCCTCAGGAACAGGATGCCTTTCCGCATATCCAGCGTCAAGGTCCGCCGGTACCGGCAGCCGTCGACAGGCACAAACCAGGACCGGGCATCTTTGCCGGCCGCGAGGCCGACGCCGAGAATTTGCGAACCGTAATTGGAGGCCATGCCCATCTGGCGGAGTTCTTTGACTTCTTCCACCTGATAGAGCGGCGCCAGGCCGTCGGGGGCGGCCGGCACTTCGGCTATGAACTCCGGGACCAGCTTGGCCAGCGTCTCCGGATAATCGCCGTGCCGCTGGCGATAACACTCCAGGGCCACTCCCAGGCGCAACAGCTTCAACCGGTATTGCATGCGCTCGCGAGCCGACAGCCAACTCCCGAATCCCCCCATGGCATAGTACATCGGACTATCGAAGTAGCCGCACACTTCCAACCACTCCCAATGCGAAACCGGCCACGGCAGACTGTTTTCCCAGTCGCTGTCGCGCATCTCCCATAACCATTCGAGCCATCGCGCCGACACGGCGGTAAAATACACCTGATCGGACCGGAACGCTCCGGGCATCGAGGTCAGGTCGCGGAAAGCGGCCGCAAGCGCCCGACGGGTCTCTTCATCCCCGGCATAAAGTTCGCAGCGCCGCTCGATTTCCGCCAGGGTTTCCCGGTCGTGACACGCCCATTGGGTAAAAAAATTCATTAAGACGCCGCACCGGATATCGACGATCTCATTGAACCCGCGACCGGGTCCGCCGCGCAACGCATCCAGCCGGTCGAGAGTTGCGAAGAAGCTTGCCGCGTCCTGTTCCCGGATCGCCGTCCACGACGAAGAATAATACACCCGCGCCACTCGTAAAATCAATTGTTCATCGGTCAACACCCGGCGCTGCGGCAACGCGTCCGTCAAAATATCCGCCAGCAACCGGCCGCAGCGTGGGTCGTACTTCGCGCTTTCCAGAATTCCTCGCCACGCCGCCTGCCATTCCGGCGGGGCCGCCGCCGGCTCTTCCGGCGCGAATTCATACCGGCCGGCGATCCGGAAGACGGTCACCGCATGATACGCCCACCAGCCGCCGGCCGCCAGCAGCGGCACCCCCCAGCCGACGCCCAGAGTCAGCGCCAACTGGAGCACTCTTCGCCGGGCGGCGAACGGAACCGCCTCCGCCCGCGACAACGACCGGGTCGCCGCCGTCGCCAGTATGCCGAAGGAAACCAGATAAACGACCGCCGACCGCGTCCAGAACCATCGCAAATGGTCGAAAAGCCACCATCCCAACTCCCCATGCTCGGCAAGGACCATTCCCCAGAGGGATTGGAATTCAGATATGGCGATCGTGACGGCAAGCGCCGCCAGCGCGCCGATCAGTCCCGCGGAGGCCAGAACCGCCGCCGCCATCAGGCCCCCCCGGTACCAGCCGCGTTTGCCCTCCGCCGCGGCGCGGGCGACCCGGATATTTTCCACCCCGCTCCAAAGCACGCCGAACAGCGGCCACAGCAGCAGGCCCAGCCGCCAGCCCTTGAGCCCGCCCGGCAACCGCGCCAGCCAACAGCAATACAACCCGATCAACGCGGCCGCGCCGAGCGCCGTCCACCCCAGCAGATACCATTGCAGCCAGTCATTTTCAGCCAGAAGCCGGTTGACGACGCCCCCGAACACCGTCACCCAGGTGACCGCCAGCGCCGCAGCGCTAACCAGCCACAGCATCAGCCAGGTGCGCATCCAGAAGCCGGGCCGCTCGGCGGTGATTTTATATTTCCTCGTCATCATCGTCCCAGTAAACGGTCTCATCCTCCTCGGTCGGCGTCATATCCCAGCCGGGCGGACAATATTCCGGCGGCGCCGGCTGCCGCCAGGCGTGTACGTCACTGCGAATGGCGATTCCGGGCCGGTAACGGTATTCGACTCCGATGTCGTTGCCATCCCCGTCATAGAGCTCGCGCATGGCGGTGATCTCG
>JAVBSD010000491.1:0-5711 GCA_031547325.1 Victivallaceae bacterium
CTTGTCGATCCGGTCGCCTTCATTGCCGGTCTTGCCCCACTGGCTGATGCCGTAACCGCCCTTGAGCCCGGTGTTGTCGCCGGCGGCGAACGGAGTCACATCGACGGACCTGCTGGTGCATTCGAAGATCTTCCAGGCGACATATTCGCCGAGGACGCCGTTCCAGTACACGTTGCCGACTCCGGTCGTGGTCCGGTCGCCGAACTTCGCGCCGGTCCCGACGGAACCGTAGCCGCGGACCAGGAAGTCGTTGTTGTCGTTGGCGTACATGGTCTGGCCGAGCTGGATCTGCTTCAGGTTGCTGACGCATTTGATCGCCTGGGCCGCGGCGCGGGCCTTGGACAGCGCCGGAAGCAACATGCTGGCGAGAATGGCGATAATCGCGATCACGACCAGGAGTTCAATGAGTGTAAAACTGCTTTTCTTCATGTGCCTTTTCTCCGTTACATAGTGTATAATCTGTTAATTACCTTAAGCTTGTAGTCCGGATTATTCGCTTCGGACTATGGCGCTCCCGATTCAGAAGACAGTACAATCGTCTGCTCAGTCTATATTTGTGCCTCCCCGTCCGTTACCATATTATGCATTGATGCGTCGGCGTATTTCTGAAAACGCAAATGAGTTTCTAATGTGTATTTAATGTATATCTAACGAATCTCTAATAATTATAGAGCAATTCTTTTTAAAAGTCAATAGTGAAAGAACAAAAAAAGTAATAAATTCGAGTGTCTATTTCATTGTTAGCTAATATTTATTTCCGTTTAAATGAAATTTCATGGGATAAATATTCTTTTTTGGGGGAATTTCAGACGCGTTGTTGCCGCAACGCTTCGTAGAGCGCGACCGCGGCGGAATTGGCCAGGTTGAGGCTGCGGTGGAATTCGCCCGGCATCGGGATTTTGACCAGACCGGCGGCGTAGCGGCTGTGAAGCTCCGCCGGCAGGCCGGCGCTTTCGCTGCCGAAGACCAGGAAACAGCCCGCCGGATAATCGCAATCCCAGAAGCAGCGCTCGGCTTTGGTGGAAAACAGCCGCAGCATCGGTTCCGGGTTGGCGGCGAGAAAGGCTTCCCAGTCCGGGTAGGTCGCGACGTCGACATGGCGCCAGTAATCCATGCCGGCGCGCTTCAGGTATTTGTCTTCGAGGCTGAAGCCGAGTTTGCCGACCAGATGCAGCCGGCAGCGGCTCGACACGCAGAGCCGGCCGATGCCGCCGGAGTTCTGCGGAATCTCCGGATGGACCAGCACCAGGTTGAACAACGGCCCTTCCGCAGTCATACCGCGAACAGTCCGCTGGTCCATTCGCGCAGGGTCTTGCGCTCGATTTCCCGCGCGCCGGCGGCGGCGAAAGCCCGGGACAGATCGTCGAATTCCTCGTTGAGAATCCCGGCCAGGACCAGGCGGCCGCCGGGGCGCACCCAGCCGGCGATGCGGCGGGCGTTGGCCTTGAGGATGTGGCCGAGGATGTTGACGCACGCCACGTCGTACCCCGGGAGGGGCGCCTCGAAAACCGTGGCGTCGCCGGTGAACGGGACGATTTTGCCGGCCAGATGGTTGAACTCGATGTTTTCGGCGGCGATCCGCACCGCCTCCGGATCGTTGTCGAAGGCGTCGATCACAGGATAGCCGAGCACCCCGGCGGCGATCGCCAGGATGCCCGAACCGCAGCCGGCGTCGAGCACCCGCTCCAGCCCCGGCGTCCCCGCCAGGCGCGCCAGAATTTCCAGGCAGTACAAGGTGGTGGCGTGCTGGCCGGTGCCGAAGCTCATCCCCGGATCGATGTCCACCACCCGCTGGCCCGGACGCGGCTGGAATTCGATCCAGCTCGGACGGATCGCCAGGTTGGGGGCGACTTCGATGACGTGGAAATACCGTTTCCACGCTTCGCTCCAATCTTCCTTTTTCAGCTCGAAGTACTCCAGGTCCCCGAGCTCGATGCCGTACTCGCGCCATTCGGGGACGAGTTCGAGCAGTTCGGCGAAGGCCGCCCGGGCCTCCGCCTCGTCGGTGAAGTAGACGGTAAGGCGGTTGGCGCCGCCTTCACGGTCTTCCCAGGCCGAGCTGGCGTAGCCGCAGGCGGCCAGCAGTTCCGGAGCCGCATCGGGATTTTCCGAGCGGTCGATCATTTTGACGCAGTATAAATATTGGTTCATAATGACACATAAAATAACCCCGGCGGTGGAAAATTCCAGTTTGAGAGGTTATTTTATCGAAATTATGAAAATCGTCATCGCTCCGGATTCCTTCAAGCATTGCCTGTCCGCCCCGGAAGTCGCCGCCGCGCTGGCCGACGGCTGGCGCGCCGCGCGCCCCGGCGACGAGCTCGAACTGGTGCCGCTGGCCGACGGCGGGGAGGGCTTCACCGCCGCCCTGACCCGGGCCCTCGGCGGCGGCTTCGCGGCCTCTCCGGCGCACGACGCCCTCGGCCGGCCGCTGACCGCCCGGTACGGCGTCGCCGGCGAAACGCGGATCGTCGAAATGGCCGCCGCCGCCGGCATCGAACTCTTGAAAAACGAAGAACGCGACGCGCTGCGGGCCTCCACCTACGGCTTCGGCGAAATCCTGCGGCGGCTCGCCGGGGAGGGCGCCGGCGAAATCATCGCCGGGATCGGCTCCAGCGCCACCAGCGACGGCGGCGCCGGCTGCGCCCAGGCGCTGGGGTGGAAGCTCTTCGATGCTTTTGACCGGGAGCTGCCGCCGGGAATCGGCGGCGGCGATTTGGGGCGGGTGGCCCGGATCGAGCGCCCCCCGGAAGCATTTCCGTGCCGGATGACCGTCGCTTGCGACGTCACTTCGCCCTTAACCGGTCCAGAGGGGGCGGCGCGGCGATTTTCCGGCCAGAAGGGCGCGTCGGCGGAGGAGATCGAAATATTGGAGCGCAATCTGGCGCATTGGGGTGATTTGTGGGTCGCGCAGGGGCTGGCGGCGGGCTATGGCCGGGCCGGCGACGGCGCGGCGGGCGGGCTGGGGTTTTTCCTGGGCAACGGGCTGCGGGCCGAAATGGTTCCGGGGGCCGAACTGTTGTTCCGGGCGGTGGATTTTGAAAAGCGCCTGGCCGGGGCCGGATTGGTGATTACCGGCGAAGGCCGGAGCGACGAGCAGACCGGCGGCGGCAAGCTGCCGCTGCGGGTGGCCGAGCTGGCGGCGCGGCACGGCATTCCGACGGTGCTGGTGTCGGGGGCGCTCGACTGCGGAGCCGGGGGGCTGCCGGGTTTTGCGGCGGCTTTCAGCATCGCCTCGGGACCGGGGACGCTGGAGGCGGCGCTGGCCGCCGCGCCGGAGAATCTGCGCCGGATGGGCGGCAACCTGGCGCGCCTGGTGAAATGTGGTGAAAAAACACGTTGAAGGACTTGCATTTCAGGCGATCCGTGATATTTTATTGAGTCTGTCGTATCGCGCAGCCTTCCCGATCATCCGGCTGCCGGCGGCGGACAACAGTGCAAGTTGGTTTCTAGAGTGTAACATTTACGGAAACGGAAGATGAAAACCTATCTGGCAAAAACCGGCGAGATCGAGCGCGAACACGTGCTCTTCGACGCCTCCGAAGCCCCGGTGGGCCGTATGGCGGTCCGCATCGCCAACGCCTTGCGCGGCAAAGACAAACCGACCTACACCCCGCACATTGACACCGGGGCGTTCGTGATCGTGATCAACGCCGAAAAGGCGGTCTTCACCGGGCGCAAGGCCACCGACAAGATCTATGTCGATTACTCCGGCTACCGCTCCGGCTACAAGGAGCACACCGCCGAAGAAATTCGCGCCAAGCATCCCGAACGCATGATCGAAGACGCGGTGTGGGGCATGATGCCGCACGGCCGCCTGGGCCGCGCCCAGTTCCGCAAACTCCGCGTCTACGCCGGCGGCGAGCATCCGCACTCGGCGCAGAATCCGCGAAAAATTACCATGGAGTAACCCATTATGGTCAGAAACGACGAAATCTGGGCCACCGGCCGGCGCAAATGCGCAGTTGCGCGCGTCAGGATCAAACCGGGCACCGGCAAGGTGGTGATCAACGGCATGCCGATCAATGAATACTTCTGCACCGAAGCGCTGCGCGGTTTCATCGCCCAGCCGCTGGCGGTCAGCAGCAATCTCAATAAGTTCGACATCACCGCTTCCGTCGACGGCGGCGGCATGGTCGGCCAGGCCGGCGCGATGCGCCACGGCGTGGCGCGGGCGCTGATCAAATACGACGAGGCGCTGCGTCCGATCCTCAAGAGCTGCGGCATGCTGACTCGCGACGCGCGGGTCAAGGAGCGCAAGAAATCCGGTCAGCCCGGAGCGCGCCGCCGGTTCCAGTTCTCGAAGCGCTAACTTACATTCAGGGGATACACGTCATGGTACGCGCCGCAGTGGTCGGCGCGGCCGGATACGCCGGCGAAGAGCTGTTGCGTATTCTGTCGCGGCACCGTCAATGTCGAATTTCGATGGTCACCTCGCGCAAAAACGCGGGGCAGCCGGTCGGCAGCGTGTTTCCCCGGTTCAGCGATACCAAACTGGAATTCGTCAATCCCGACGCGAAGGAATTGGCGGCGGCCTGCGAGGTGGTTTTCCTCGCGCTGCCCCACGGCCTCGCGTCGGAGTACGCGATTCCCCTGCTGGAAGCCGGCGCCACGGTGATCGACATCAGCGCCGACTTCCGGTTGCGTTCCACCGCCAAATATCTCGAATACTACGGCGAGGAGCATCCGTCGCCGGAGCTGCTGCGCCGGGCGGTCTACGGTTTGCCCGAGCGCTACCGCGACCGGATCCGCACCGCCGATCTGATCGCCTGTCCCGGGTGTTACCCGACCAGTTCGATTCTGCCGACCGCGCCGTTGCTGGCGGCGGGGCTGATCAAGCCGGAGGGCATCGCGGTGGTCAGCATGTCCGGAGTCACCGGAGCCGGGCGCAAGGTCGCGCTCGATTACCTCTTCCCCGAATGCAATGAGAGCCTGCGCGCCTACAAGGTCACCGGGCATCGCCACCTGCCGGAAATCGAGCAGGAAATGGCGGCCGCGGCCGGCGTGAACGAGCTGGCGATCAACTTCATCCCCCATCTGGTGCCGGTCAACCGCGGCATCAACTCGACGATCATCGCCACTCCCGCCGCCGGATGCACGCTCGAAAAAATCGGCGAAGCCTACCAGGCGGCCTACGGCGGCGAACAGTTCGTCCGGGTGCTGCCGCCGGGACGCTATGCCGACACCAAGTACGTCACCATGACCAACTCCTGCGAAATCAGCTACAATTACGATGAACACACGGGCAGGGTCATCCTCAACTCGGTGATCGACAACCTGACCAAGGGCGCTTCCGGCCAGGCGGTCCAGTGCATGAACATCCGCTTCGGCTTCGACGAAGCCGAAGGCCTCATCTGACGCCGCGCACTTTGACGTGGGGGCCGACGCGCTCCGCCAGCCTTTGCAGCTCCGTGTCGCTGTAGCTCGCTCCCAACCCCTCGTCGATTACTTCGGCCGGGTGGAACTGTTGCCAGACCCAGTGTTGCACCCCCAGCTCCCGCAGCTCGGCATCCATGCGGCCCAGGTCCCCGGCGCTCAACAATTCCCGGTGTACCGTCGTCCGGACCTCAAGGTCGATTCCCCGCGCAAGTGCGAACGCGATCAGCCGCCGCACCCGTGCGCCCGCCCCCGGTTCGGTGATCCCGCAGCCGGCGGCGTCTGTGTTTTGCGGCGCCTTGTAGTCCACTCCCAGCGAATCCGGGAGCCCCTCG
>JAVBSD010000342.1:0-3763 GCA_031547325.1 Victivallaceae bacterium
CGAAGACGGACTCGATCTCGGACTGATCCGCATCCTCGGCCACTTCGCCCTGGTCGATGCGGAAGGACAGATGCTGCTGCCGCATAACGGCTGGCAGTTGAGCCGCCTGGAGACGGCGGCCGGCCACGACGACTGGAGCGATCCCGGAAAGGTTTTGAAGTACCTGGCGCTGCAATTATTTCTGGCGGCGGTCGGTTCGGACAGCTTCCGTTACATCCACACCATCGCCGCGTCGATGGTCGGGACCGAGGGCGGGGAGGGGGATTGGGGATACCTGCCCTACCCCTACCACCCGAGCTGAAGAAATTTTGATGATTTTCATCAAAAGACTCTTGACAGGCGGAATATATTCGCATATAGTAAAGAAACTTTATTGTCAATTATCTTTTGTAAAATCGGAGAATCGTTTATGAAAAGATCGATCGGGCTGGCGCTTTTGCTGTTGTCCGCGGCGGGGGTTCCGGCGCAGGAGGGCGATGCCCCGGCGGCGCAGACGGTCCGGGTGTCGCGGGTTTTTGACGCCGAGGACAATCAGCAGCGGCGTTATACCGGGCTGATCGTGTCGCCGGCGGTCATCAATCTGGTGTCGCGGGTGGCGGGGGAAATCGTGGAGGTCCATTTTCGCGACGGTTCCGCCGTGGAGGAGGGGCAGGTGCTGTTCCGGATCGATCCGGTGCAGTATGAGGCCGCCGTCAAGGCCGCCGAGGCGCAGGTCGCCCAGTGCCGCGCCGAGCTGGAGTATGCGCAAAGTTATTACAACCGCATCAGCCGGCTCGAAAAGAGCAACGCGGTCAGCAAGGATGTGCTGGAGAGCAGCCTGCGTTCGATGCAGGTTTGCGAAGCCGGTTTGCTGGCGGCCGAAGCCGCCCTCATCGCCGCGAAGGATCATTTGAAGAACACCGTCGTGGTTTCGCCGATCTCCGGCACGATCGGCGTGACCAATTTCACCCGGGGGAATTATGTCTCTCCGGACTCCGGCGTCCTGGCGAAGGTGATTCAGACCGATCCGGTCCGGGTCAGATTTTCGGTCAGCACCCGCGATTTCCTCTCCGCGTTCGGCACGGCGAAGGAATTCAGCGACAATGTCTCGATTCGCCTGCGCCTGGCCGACAACAGCTCGTATCCGGAGGAGGGCGAAGTCGAATTGATCAACAACGAGGCGAATCAGAATACCGACACGCTGCAGGTCTACGCGCAGTTCGGCAACCCCGATCTGAAGCTGTTTCCCGGCAGCACGGTCACCGTCATTCTGTCCCGGAAGAAGCCGTTGCGGGCTCCGGCGGTTCTGCCGTCGGCGCTGATGCGCGACCGGGATTCCGCGTATGTTTACGTGCTCGACGCCGCCGACCGGGTCGAGAAGCGGCCGGTCGTCGCCGGCAACGCCACCGCGGCGGCGCAGTTCATCCTTTCCGGGGTGGAGGTCGGGGAGCGCGTGGTGTCGGACGGCAATCACAAAGTCATGCCCGGCGACGCGGTCAACCCGGTCGAGTGAGAGGAAAGCGCATGTTTTCGAAACTGTTCATCGACCGTCCCAAACTGGCCATGGTGATCAGCCTGGTCATGGTGATCGCCGGGCTGATCTCCATCAACCGGCTGCCGGTTGCGGAGTATCCGGAAATCGCTCCGCCCACCCTCTACATTTTCTGTACCTACGCGGGCGCCGGCAGCCAGGTGGTGGCCGACACGGTGGGGATTCCGCTCGAGGACGAAATCAACGGCGTCGAAGATCTCCTCTACTTCTCGTCGAGCAGCGACAACAACGGGCAATACATCTGCACGGTCACCTTTCAATCGGGGACCGACAGCGATATTGCGATGGTCAATCTGCAGAATGCGATCAAGCGGGCCGAACCGCGCCTGCCCTCCGAGGTGGCCCGCGAAGGCATCACGGTCATGAAACGCAGCAGCGACATGCTCGGTGTATATACCTTTCAGACCGACGGCAGCAGCATGGACCTGCTCGAACTCAATAATTTCCTGGACTCCACCATCAAGGATGTGCTCTCCCGGGTCGACGGCGTGTCGCAGCTCGAAATATGGTCGAACCAGAACTACGCCATGCGCATCTGGCTCGATCCGCTGCGCATGTCGGGCCTCGGGTTGTCGATCGCCGACATCACCTCGGCGATCGGCAGCCAGAACACCCAGGCCGCCGCCGGAGACATCGGCTCCGAAAACAGCAACGACTACATCACCTACAAGCTGAACGTCCAGGGGCGGCTGATCACCCCCGAGGAATTCGGCGACATCGTCATCCGCCGCGACGTCGACAACAGCGTCGTCTGTCTCCGGGACGTCGCCCGGATCGAATTGGGCTCGAACACCTATCTGGGCGGAGACTACCTCAACGACACCCCCGTGGTCGCGATGGGTATCTATCGTTCCACCGACGCCAACGCGCTGGCGACGATGACCGCCATCAAGGCGGCGGTCGCGCTCTGGGAGAAGCGTCTCCCCGCCGGAGTCGCCAGCTCCCTGGTCTATGACCCGACGGAATTCATCGAAATCTCGATGATGGAAATTCTCACCACCATCGCCGCCGCGCTGGCGCTGGTGGTTCTGATCACGTATGTGTTTCTGCAGGATTGGCGGGCCACTCTGATTCCGGGGATCGCGATTCCCGTGTCGCTGCTCGGCACCCTGCCGTTTCTGCTGCTTTTCAACTTCAGCATCAACGTCCTCACCATGTTCGGGCTGATTCTGGTCATCGGCTCTCTGGTGGACGACGCCATCGTGGTGGTGGAAAACGTCCAGGCGCTGATGCGGCGCGAGAAGCTCGACGCCAGGACGGCCGCCATCCGGACGATGGAGCAGGTCACCGGGGCGATCATCGCCACGACCATGGTCACGGTGGCCTGTTACGCCCCGCTGATCTTTTACGCCGGGATGGTGGGGGAAATCTACCGGCAGTTCGCCGTCAGTATGTGTGTCGCGCTCTGTCTGTCGACGGTGGTGGCGATGACCCTGAGCCCCGCCCTGTGCGCGCTGATCCTGAAAAAGCCGGCGGAGCGGCCGGCCCGGATCTTCCTGCCCTTCAACGCGGTATTGGACGGCAGCCGGAAAGTGTATTTGTGGGGCGTCGGCGTCCTGGTGCGCCGCGCCTTTCTCACCCTGGCGGGTCTGGCGGTTGCATTCGGCTGCATTTATTGGGTTTACGACAAAATTCCCGCGTCCTTCCTGCCGGAGGAGGACAAAGGGATGATCATGTGCAATATCGAGTTGCCGCGCGGCGCTTCGCAGAGCCGGACCCTGGCCGCCAACGCCGAGTTCCGGGAGAAGCTGAAGGACATCCCGGGCATCGCCAACGTCCTGACCATATGCGGCTTCAGTTTATTCAGCGGGACCGGTGAAAATACCGGCCTGGCCTTCATCGCATTGGATCACTGGGACCGGCGGAAGGCGCCGGAATTGAGCCTGGACGCGATCCTGGGGGAGATTTACGCGCGGGCCGCCACCGTCGCTTCCGCGCAGATCGTTCCCATCACGCCGCCCGCCATCGATATCGGAGACTCCAACGGCGTGACCTTCAACCTCTGCGGCGTCGGCGACATCGACCCGTATGAGCTCGCCGAAGCCGCCGAAGCATTCGCCGCGGATTTGAATACGGATCCAAAGGTCATGTATGCCTCGACCTCCTTCAACGCGGATACGCCGCAACTGCAGTTCGACCTGGACCGGGCCAAAGCGGAGGCGCTGGGGGTGCGGACGGAAGCGATTTTCGCGACGCTCCAGGGCAAGCTCGCCTCCTACTACGTCAACGACT
>JAVBSD010000156.1:0-3412 GCA_031547325.1 Victivallaceae bacterium
TGCTCCGCTGCTATACGCGGAGCTCCGCGGCGCACGATTCTCAATCTGTGAGCAGGACCGTCCGGAACATCTCCCGCAGGGAGTCCAGCGTGACCGGCTTGTAGAGGATGTAATCGAACCATTGGCGGTCCTTTTCCGCCATCTGGGTATCGGCGGTCACCGCCGCGACCGGGCTGTCCGCCAGCCTCCCGCGCTTGATGCGTTCGGCCAGTTCGACCCCGCTGACCTCCGGCATCCACATGTCGGTCAGGATCATATCATAAGCCGAATCCTCGCGCAGCAGCGCCTCCGCCTCCGCCGCCGACCCCGCCGAAACACTCTCCACGTCCAAAAGCTTTAACATGGCGGCCAGCACCTTGAGGTTGATCGGCAAGTCGTCGACCAGCATCACCCGCATCGTTTTTCCCGCCAGGCGGATGACGGCGGCGGACGGCTTCTCCGACGCCGGAGACGCCGGCTCCGCCGGAGCCGGATCGTACCGGACGCCGTCAAGCCGGATGGAAAAGGTGCTGCCTTCGCCCGCCTTGCTTTCCAGCCGGATGTCGCCGCCCATTTTGGCCAGCAGCCGCCGGGTGATGGTCAGCCCGAGCCCGGACCCTTCGTACAGCCGCTCGCCGCGCAGCACCGAGTCGTGGACGAAGGGTTCGAAAATGCGCTCCTGGTGCTCCGGCAGAATGCCGATGCCGGTGTCGGAAATCCGGATCAGGAGCGTCCCGGTTTCCCCGTCCCCCGGCTCGAACGCCGCCGTCACGGTCACGCCGCCCTTGGCGGTGACTTTGATGGCGTTGCCGATCAAATTGAGCAGGATCTGGCGCAACCGCTGGCTGTCCACGTACAGCGGATGGCGGAGCCGGCCGGTATCGGTCGTCAATTCGAGCTCCTTCTCCGTCGTCTTGAACTTGAACACGGCCGCGATCTGCTGAATCAGGTCCGCCACGTCGCACCTGGCCGGAACGAGAACCGTCTGATCGGCCTCCAGATTGGAGAGGTCCAGCACGTCGTTGATCAGGTTGAGCAGCCCGTTCCCGGCGAAATGGATCGAATACAGATATTCCTGCCGCGTCCTCTCGTCGAGATCGCCGTTGCGCAACAGCTCGGTGAAGCCGATCACGGCGTTCAAAGGGGTACGCAACTCATGGCTGACCGTGGCCAGAAAATAACTTTTGGCCTGGCTGGCGGCCTGGGCCTGCTCCATCGCCGCCTTCAGCTCTTCCTTCTGCCGCGTCACCTCGGTGATATCCAGGTCGACGCTTAAAACGCACTGCATTTCGCCGCTCCGGTCGAAAATCGGCTGCGCGGTCGAAACCAGTCGCTTGGGGCCGAAGGAAAACTCCTTGCTGCTCGACCGCTTGGTGCGCATGGTCTCGTTGGCCGCGCAGAACTCCGGCGGCGCCCCGCATTTGCAGAACGTATCGTAACAGTGGGTCCCCAGCAGCTGATCGAGCGGCAGATCGACGTTGACCTTTTTGTTGGGATTGGCGGCCAGCACCCGGAAGTCCAGGTCGATCAGCAGGATCGGGACGGCGATATTGTCCATGATCTGCTTCTGCCGCGACACGCTTTCGAGCAGCCTCTCATGCTGGCCGGCGCGTTCACAGACCAGCCGGAACAAGTTGGCGCAGCATTCCGCCATATAGATCACGGAGTCGGAAAAATGCTTCCGCCGCCGGATATGGTCCACGCCGATCAGACCGTACAGGCGGCCGCCGCCCCACACGCCGCAGACCAGGCGCGAGCGGACGCCGTGTTCCGCCAGGGCTTTCGCCGCCCGGGCGGGAAGATTTTTCGGCGGCCTGGCCGAGTCCCCGATCACCAGCGGGCGGCGTTTGCCCGCCAGACCGCGGTAAACCGCCATTTCGCCGTCCCGCCAGTACGGCGCGACCGCGCCAAGGGCGGGATTGACCCACTCGCCCAACCATTCGGAAACGCCCTCCCCGCCATCGGCGAAGCGGCAGAAATAACAGCAGTCGGCCCCGGCGTGTTCCCCGATGACGCGCAACATCCCGTCGGCAACGGCGCCGGGTTCCCCCTCCAGGGAAATGCTCTCCAGCAGCCTCCCGACCGGATGTTCATTCCGGCGTGGCCGCCCGGATCGTGACATGCTTGCGCTGCTCATCGTTTTTCCGGTAATTCTCTCTCCATAACGGTTCTCTCTCCGTGTTAACATAGCACGAAGATGAAATTTTTCAATTCCAGGCCGCCGAAACCGCTCCTGAAATGCGGGCGAGTCCGGCGGCTGTTCTTCACCGCCGCCCGATGACCCGAATCACCAGTCCTGAGGAGGAGCTTTGCCCATTTCCGATTCCGGAATGTCGGCCCAGCGTAAAAAATATGCCAACTCTTCCAGGTGCTGAACCGCTTCTTCAAGCGTCGCAAAGCCGTTTCCGATTCCGGTATAGCGTTCAGAATTCGTGAGATCCTGATATCCAATGGGATAGCAAATCATCTCCCGGTCGTCGGCAATCTCCGGCGGGTCCTCGTCATCGCCCGTCCCGTACCAGACGTCGTGCTCGAATATATCGGCGCGGTACTCTCTGACGCCGTCATACAGCAGAATCGCCCGTTTCACCAGCTTCATATGGCACCTCCCGCGGAGTATAATAGTTCATTTTCCGCGGCTTGTCAAACCGAAATATTCCATGCCGGCGCGGACGCGACAAACAACTCATTCGCTTCGACGTTTTTTCTGCTTGATTTTTCGGCATTTGGGATGTATTTTAATGAAATTGTTTTTCCGATCCAAAAAAATTCCGTAGAAAAACGTCACACGATGAAATTTTTGCTGCATTCGGTTATTTTTTTGTGTATTTTCCGCGCCCTGGCGCTTCCGGCGGCGGAAGCTGTTCCGAACGCCGGGAAACGCATTCTGTGGATCAACTCCTACTCGGCCGACGATCCCTGGTGCCGTTCGTTGATGAGCGGCTTCCAGGAGGCGATGAAAGAGACGGCGGCACACCCGAAGTACGAGATTTTCGACCTGGGCATCCGCTACCAGCTGGAAGGCGCCACCGCCGCCGCCGACCTGGAGGCCCTGGCCGAAATGCTCGCCATCCAGTCATATGACCTGGTGGTGACGACGGACACCAGCGCGGCCGACCTTTTCCTGGACTTCGAACTCCTGAAGCCGGAAAAGGTTCCGGTGCTGCTGATCGCCTACGCCGGCGCCGTCCCGCTGCCGGAGCGAATCCCGGCCGGCTCCGGCATCACCGGGGTCCAGATCAAAGACCATCTGGAAGAGACCGTCCTCCTCGCCCGCAGCCTCCGTCCGGAGCTCCGGGAGGCCGTCGTGGTGACCGAAGCGGTCTTCCGCGACCGGAACGCGCCGGAGAGCGCCGGCCCCGCCCCGGACCGGGGCGGCATGAAAATCCGGGTGATCGCCGGCAACGACTATTCGACGGAAAAAATGCTTGAG
>JAVBSD010000265.1:0-7637 GCA_031547325.1 Victivallaceae bacterium
TTATCGGGGATTACCACGATGGAAGATCATATATCTGCGGGAGACGGTGGAATGAAGCGGCAGCTCCGGGAGCGGGCGCAACGGATCGCCGACTGGGAGCCGGGAACCCAAACCCGTTACCAGTCGTTGACTTATTGCTCGGGTTGGAGGCGGCCGGCAAGCCGCCGCTGCTGTTCGAAGGTTAATCACTCAGGGCAGGGTGATCGTCGTTCGGGCCGTTGCGCCGGTCACGACGTCGCGGATTTCCACTTGCCATTCACCCGGGAGGTCGTCCAGGGCGAAGGAGAGCCGGTGGCTTCCCCGGCCGCGCGGCGCGTCGAGGTTGACGGCGTACCAGAAGGGTTCGCCGCCGTCGGGCGCGGTCAGGCGCAGGCGGTAAACCGTGTCCCGGGTGGTGTCGGCGGTCACCGTCAGCTCGAACTCCCGTTCGCCGGCCGGCTCTGCCGCGAGCGCCGGTTCCCCGGCGTCGGGACGGGGCGGCTGCGCGGCGAAGAAGGGCGCGTCGGCGGCGATTTCCCAGATCTGCGGCGCGCCGGAGTCCACGCCGAGCCGGCGGTGCGATTCGTAGATGTGGGCCGGCGCCGGCAATTCCAGGGTCAACCGGCGCGTTTCCTCGTCGCGGGTGATGACCATCAGATACGGGTTGCCGGCGGAATCGGTGAAACGGGCCATTTCCAGGTCCCACACCGGAGCGCCCGAGGCGTCGCGGAAGATCGCCGCCGGGGCGATGCCGGCCGCGGCGCAGGCCGCGCTCATGCGGCGGAGGCCGTCGTTCAGGGCTTCCCGGTCGGTTTGGGTGCGCATCACGGGCGGCTTGCTCCACGCCTGGAAGTAGTCGCAATTGGCGTCGGCGGCGCCGGACTGGACGAAGCCGGCCAGGCGCGGCCAGGCGTTGAGGCGGTCGGCCGGCATCTTCCGGCAATGGCCGTCGAAACGGGCGAAATTGCCTTCTGCGAGCAGCCGGCCGCCGTTGCCGAGGTGGCGTTCGAGCGCCGCCAGCATCGCGTCGCCGGCGGCGTCGATGTCGGGCAGGACGACCAGCCGGGCGGCGCCGGGCCGGTCGAGAATGCCCTCCGCCAGCTCCTCCGGTGAGGTGAAACGGTAGGGGATGCCGAAGTTCTTGCACAAAGTCACGTATTTCCAGCGCAGGTTGGTATGGTTGCCGGAGCTGCCGGCGATGTAGGCGGCGCGGACCGACGGTTGGGAGTAGACGATCAGCACCTCCGGCGCCGGGCGTTCGAGCCCGAAGGCGATCAGCTGGCCGATGCCGTCGACCACCTCGGGCAGATAATCGACGATCGCCCGGCCGCTTGCGGAAAAGGTGTAGTCCGGGTTGATCAGGCTCGGCGCGTGGAAGGCCATGACGCCTTTGCTCCCCGCCAGCAGCGCCTGCCACAAATTGTAACACACCTCCGGCCCGACATTGTCGTAGCCGAGCACCCAGGGCAGGTCGATGCTGCCGGGATGGAAGCTCAAGGCGGTTTCGCGCAGCGCCCCGGAGCTGTAGGACATCATGCCGGTGTAGATTCCGGGCTGGCGCTGCCAGTCGTTGCCGCCGTAGGCGCTGGCCTCCTGCGGTCCGGAGATGAAGGTTTCGGCGGCGGGATCGCCCCGGCGCAGGCCTTCGGCCGTCACGTCGGCGATGAAGTCGCACAGCAGCCAGTCCATGTATTCCAGGTGGTCGGCCCAGGCGCTGTAATTGCCGTCGGTCCGGGCGCGCGCCTCCTGGCGGGTGTCGGGCAGGACCGCTTCGAGCGACGCGAAGCCGCTTCCCCACTGGCGGTTGATCGCCTCCAGCGAACCGTAGCGCTCCAGCAGCCACCCGCGGAAATTGGCCAGGCAGTGCTCCGAAAAGCAGAAGTCGATCGGATTGCTCCAGTAGCCGGCCAGCGACAGCTCGTCGCCGAGCCAGTAAAAGCGCAGTCCGAGGTCGGCGTATTCTTCGCCCAGTTTTTGGAAGCGGTCGCGGGTCGCGGCGCGGAATTCCGGGTCGGAGAGGCAGGGCTTGCGCGCCAGGTCGCGCTTGTCGCCGGAATCGATGAACTTCTGCGGCAATTGGGCCGCCTGGGTGCCCGCGTGTTCCAGCCGGGTCGGATGGAAGTTGAAGCGGACGGCGAAGTCGATGTCGAGGCCGGTGTTGTTGGCGATCATCGTCTCCATGCGCATTTCGCGGAGCTTGGCGGCCAGCAGCTCATGGAGGTAGGGACGGATCGCGTCGGAGGCGCGCGGGGTCAGCCAGATGCCGGCTTCGAAGTTGGTGCGGACCAGCTTCTCCGGCGCCGGGCGGGCGGCGACCGGACGGACGGCGCGGTCGACTTCATGGCCGCCGGCATAGAGGCCGGCGGTGAGGGTGTAGCCGCGCATGGCCATGGCATCGGCGACCGGCACGGCGATGACCAGTTCCGCTTGCGGCGCGGTCTGCCCGGCGGCGAGCAGCCGGCCGTAGGCGTCGCGCCATTCCCAGGCGATTGCGTCGGCGGCCGCGGGGTTGGTCACGGAAACGGAATAACGCGCTGTTTCGCCCTCGGACCAGACCCTCCGCTCCGCCTCGACCGCCTTGAAGGCGGCCGGCGGGGCGTATTCGGCCGAAACCGCGCCGAAGTCGACGATTTCGCCGGCGGCGTCGACCAGCTGCATGCCGATCAGCTGGCGGCCGGCGAAGGGCGTCGCCGGAACCCGGACGCGCTGGCGGAGGCCGGCGTCCGGCGCGGCCGGGAGCTCGATCCGCGTTTTTTCGCGGTTTTCGCGGTCGCGGACGAAGAAACGCAGCCGCATCGGTTCCGCCGGCGTCGTGCCGGTAAAGGTCAAATCGAGGTCGAAGCCGCCGTTTCCGGCTTCGATTTGGACCGGGCCGAAGCCGAAGCCGGGTTCGCGGCGGGCGGCGTAGACCACCGCCTTGGCCATGACCAGCTGGTGGATTTCCCAGAAGCCGGGATTGACCTTGCCCGGATTCGGGTAGGCGATTTCCGGGGTCAGTCCCGGCATCATCCGGCCGTTGCCGCCGCCGGAGTACCAGCCGATGCCGACGGAGCGGCCCGAACCCACCTCGCGGCTGGCCAGCCAGCAGTTGGCGCCGGATTCGGCCCAGGAGGTTTCATTGGCGGCGGCCTTGGCGATCAGGTAGTGGGGGACCAGCTCGAAGGGAATGGCGTCGCCGAGGTAGCCGGAACGCGCCCGCGCCGGCACGCCGTTGGCGACGTCGGTGACATGCAGCGCCGAAAGACCGGGCAGCATCTCCTCCGGCGCGGCGACGCCGACTTCGACCAGGCCGGCTCCGGCGCGGACCTTGCGCAGGATTTCCTCGCGCTGGGCCGGGCGGAGATGCTGCCACGACACGCCGCCCATCATGATCACGTCGTACTCCTCCGCCAGCAATTGGTCAAGACTGTCGAGCACGTCGGCGTCGGTCAGGGTGCCGTAATATTTGCCGGTGGTGAACAAATTTTTGTAGGGCAGCGTCCAGACCGTCGAATGGAGTTCGACGTCGAGGCGCTGGGCCAGCTCGGCCAGTTCGCGGTAGCTGGAAAATTGGGTCAGCGCCAGCAGCCGGACCGGTCCCCCGGCCAGCGGTTTGGCCCAGGGAATGTGCGGCGTTTCCAACGAATTGTCGAAGTCGGTCAGGTCGGTTTCGACGATGATTTCGCCGTAGGCGCGCTCGGCGGCCGGCTCCAGGCGGTAGTTCAGCATCGACGCCTGCGCCGAGGTCGGGGCGTTGAGCATCGCCAGCGGCGAACCGTCTTCGGCGAAAATCCGCACGTCGATGTCGTACAGCGTCGGCCAGGTCGGCAGTTGATAAGCGAAGGAAAATTCCGAGCGGTCCGCCGGCCGCGCGAAAACGATTTCGCGGCTGTAGACCTGGACCGCGCCGCCCGCAGGCAGGGCGCGGCAGTATCTGACCGCGGTGACCCGTTGCGCACTGGCGATGAACAGCGTCACCTTGACATTGCGATTCAGGTTGGTTCCCGGCGCCGATTCCGGAGTGACGTCGACGGCGCCGACCAGGCCGTTGCCGGCTCCGGAGACCTTGGACAAGCCGGAAAAAGGGATGAATTCGAAGCGGGTGGAAACGCTTTGACCCGCCGGGATGGGGATTTCATCGAGGCGGATTTCCTGGGTGGTCAGCGAGCCGGGGCCCTGGCTGGTCCACTGGTAGAAGCTCTTGACCAGCGCCGGATCGGCGATCTGGACCAGGCCGTTGCCGTCGCCGTCGATGAAAGCGCACCAGCCGCGGGCCGGCTGGGTGAACCATTGTTCGGGCTGGGCTTCGCGTGAATTGACCGCGACGATGCCGCGCTGGGTCGGGAAGAAGCTGCGGCGGTTGCCGCCCGCCGCGCCGATGAAGTTCTGCATCCAGAAGCCGTAGCGCAGCTCGCCCATCGCCGCCGCCAGGTTGTGGAAGCGGTAGTCGACGGTGAACAGCGCCGCGTCGGCGGGGATGGAAACGGTTTTGGCGACCTCCATGAAGTCGATGCCGCCGCCGCGGTGGTGCGCGGTCAGGCGCAGCGATGCGGGACTCTGGAACTCCGCGTCATACGGTTTGTCCTTGAGGAAAAACCGGCTCTCGCCGACGTTCCAGAAGTTGTCGCTCAGGAGTCCGTCGCCCGAGGTCAGCTCCCGGGGAGCCGCCGCCGGGCGGATCGAGGTGATCCGGCCGCCGGCGGTGTCGACCGCCAGCGCCAGATGGTCGTTTTCGACCCTGAGGGTTTCCGCCGCGGCCGTCAGGGCGCAGGCGGCGAACAGTACAGTCAATCGCCGCATCATGGCCGCCGGTCAGTTGTACTTGAAGCCGGAGAGCTCGTTCTGGCGGCAGCTGATCGCGTGACCGTCGATGAACAGCACGTTGTTGGAGGCGTTGCCGTGCCGGGCATAGGCGGCGTTTTGGCCGTTGGCGGCGGAGGGGTAGGCGTCGGTGAAGTTCGACGCGCCGATGCGGTGCGGGAAGTTGAAGTTGAACAGGAGGTAGCTGCAATCGCCCATCGCCACCTGGTTGGAGGGGTCCTTCCAGGCTTCGGCCGCGGGGCCGGTCAGGTTGACGTTGCCGACCTGCAGCGCTTCGTTGGAGCCATAGCTGACCGTGACGGCTTTGTCATCGGCCACTCCCGGATAGAGGTCGGCGACGCACAGCCGCCACACGTTGGTCATCGGACCGATCTGGTAGCTGTGGGCCGCGTTGGAATCGCTGGGACAGGTCAGCAGATTGAGCGGCAGCGAACCGTGTTCGAGCAGGCCCCGGATGGTGGTGAAGTGGCCTTTGGTGTCGTTGGTGCGCGGAACCGGCACCGGGAAATAGCCGTTGCCGTCGGTCAGGTAGAGCGCCATCGAGGTCCCGTACTGCTTGAGCTGGGAAACGCATTTGATGTTCTGCGCCGCCGCCCGCGCCTTGGACAGCGCCGGCAGCAGCATCGACGCCAGGATGGCGATGATGGCGATAACCACCAGAAGCTCAATCAGTGTGAATTTGTGGCGGCGGCACGGGAATGAAGTGGATTTCATGATGGCGTCTCCTGTTACGGGTTGAGGGGTAAATTATGTTCCTGGTCGAATTTACGAACTTCATTGGGGGGCATGGCCATGGCGATGCTGGCGCCGTCGCGGTAGGTATAATGGCTCTTGCGGATCATGAAGTTGACCGAACCGGTGCGCAGCTGGCAGAAGAGCTCGTCCATACAGCAGGCGCCTTCTTCGCGGGCCGAGGAATAAATGCTGGCGATGTCGAAGACCCGGATAAAGTAGTCGTAGCGTCCCGAGTCGATGGTCACCGACAGTCGCTGCGGCACCTCGTAACCCGCGCCGGTCACCCGGCGGTAGATGTCCAGGCTGGTGGCGCCGCCGACGCAGATCATCAGCGCGGTGTGGTCGCCCAGCGCGGCCAGCACCTTGTCCGCCGCCCCGAAATTCGGGACGGTCGAATCCATATTGATATCGATCGGCAGCAGATCGATTTCGGCGTCGACGCCGGCGAAGTCGTCGCGTTGGGGAAAGGTCAGTTCGCCGGGAGGCGAGACCATGAGAATTTTGCGGTGGCCCAGCGCGACCAGGCGGTCGACCAGGAACTGGATTTTTTCCCGCTGCGGCAGGTAGACCTGGACGAAGCGTTTGCGCTCGATCTGATCGAAGTCGTTGGAGTCGCCGAGCACCACGCACGGGGTCAGCAAATTGGCCAGCAGCGGCGCCAGCTGATCGGAAAAGGCGGTCAGAATGTAGCCGTCGGCGGTGATGCCGGGGTGGAGCTGCTCCAATGTGGCCAGGCCGACCAGGTCGGTATGGTCGGCGATTTCGCGGATCACCAGGTTGACCGCCATCTGGCGCGCGGCGTGGATCACCCCGCCCAGGAAGTCGAGGAAATTCTGGTCCTCCATCTTGCGCGAGCTGGCCAGCATCACCACGTTCCACTGGGTTTTGACCTGGCGCGGCCGCGGCGCCGACTCCGAATTGACCAGCCGGTGGCCCCGGCGCGGATTGGAATGCAGGAGCTTGCGGTCCTGAAGCGATTTCAACGCCGCCCGGACGGTGGTGCGGGTACAGGCGTAACGCTCGGCCAGCGCCCGTTCGCCGGGCAACTCCTGCGTCGCCTGATAGTCATGACGGATCAGTTCCGCCAGCTTTGAAAAGATTTGTTCGGCCATACTGGTTGTCGCATCTGGTTTTTTTCTACCATAATTATACCACAGATGAAAACAAAAGTCAATACCCCGGAGTGGAAAAAGTGAATAAATCTTGATTTTGAGCGGAATAAATCGTCAGTTTCAATGCCGGAAGGGCGGTTGGAGGAGGAGACGCCGGTTGAAGAAAACGCCCTCCGGCGCAACCAGCTGGTTGCGCCGGAGGAGTCACGGCTGCGGCGGCGCGGTTTCGGTGACGGGAATATTTTTTGGAAAATTAGTTGACATATCACCTGTTGAGATGTAAACTATATCTATCGATCCGAATTATGAAGGAGGCGGATATGGGCGGCGGACGCAGTTACAATGAAGTGGTCAAGTTCGATCATCCCGGCCACGAGGCGGTGATGGGGGTGTGGTGGGTGGGACAATTGCTCAAGAAGCAGGCGCGGCGGTTTTTCAATCAATACTTGTCCAGCGAGGTCCAGTTCAACATCATGCTGCTCTTGAAGTATTCCGACCACCCGCTGAGCCAGCGGGAGCTGAGCGAACAACTGCTGGTCGACAAATCCAACCTGACCGGCGTGGCCGGGCGGATGGAGTCCGCCGGGCTGCTGACCCGGCGGACCGCCGCCGGCGACGCCCGGACCTATCAATTGGAGTTGACGGCGCTCGGCGCGGGGATTCTCGAACGGTTGGAAGGCCCCTACTACGCCGAGATCGGCCGGCTGATGGCGGAGTTCACGCCGGAGGAGCAGCGGCTTCTGACCGGGTTCATGGCCCGGATGCAGCGGGCGCTCGAACGCGACGGGGAGGAGCGGCCATGACCCCCCTGGAGGTCCGGCCGCCCGCCGGCGACGCCGAGCAGTTAGAGCTGTGGCGTCTGAATCACCGCATCTTCGCCGAAGAGCTGCGCCAGCACCCGACCAACCCGGAGGGGATGCTGGTCGACAAATTCCACCACAAAAACCGCTACATCGCCGCCTGGCGTCCGGGCGGCGCGGCGGTCGCGATGGTCTGCTACCATTGGGAGCC
>JAVBSD010000010.1:0-4966 GCA_031547325.1 Victivallaceae bacterium
CCCAAGGTAGCCACCGGCAACAAAAACGGCCACTCAGACTTCCCGCGCGACAACGTGGTGATCGAGAGCGTTCGCCGGGACTGAGGCGGAATTTCATGGAAGCCGTGACGGTATTCAAACTCGGCCTGGCCGCCTGGGCGCTCCTGGCGGCCGGGTTGGCGGCGTGGCTGGCGACGGTGACGCCGGCGAATCTGCCGCGGCGTGAACAGATGCCGCGGTGGCGCTGGGGCGGCGCGCTGCTGGGCGCGCTGGCGCTGGCGCTGACCGTGCCGCAGGCCCGGGCGGTGCTGTGGGATTGGCTGATGCCGTGGTACATCCCGATCGTCGCGGCCTTTCTGGCGCTGAGCGTGTGGAAGCTCGATTACCTGATGGCGCGGGCGCTGGCGGGAGTTTTCATGCTGGCGGCCTATTATTATCTGTTTTATTCTTTCGCGTTGGCGAGCTGGTGCGCTCCGGTCGGGGCGGTGCTGGCGTGGATCGCCGGCGCGGCGGGAGTCTGCGTCGCGGCGAAGCCGTGCTGGATGCGCGACGCGATCCGCTGGTCGGCGCGCTATGCCGCGCTCCGGCTGGCGCTGGCCGGATTTTTCGGGGTCACCGCCGTGTTCGCGGTGCTGGTGATCTTCGGCGGGCGGTGACGCATGGAAGCGTTGCGCGAATGGATCGCCGCCTGGCCGCGGCCGCTCGACGCGGCCGCCCTGGCCCGGCTGGAAGCCGGCGCGGCGCATTTTTATCAATTGCTGACCGAGGCCAACCGGCAATTCAACCTGACCCGGATCGAATCCGAAGAGGGGTTCTGGTTCAAACACATCGCCGATTCGCTGGGCTTGCTGGCGGTGTATCCCGAACTGATGGATCGCCGCCTGGCCGTGGCCGACATCGGCTGCGGCGGGGGGCTGCCCTCGGTGGCGCTGGCGCTGGCGCGTCCCAACTGGCGGATCACCGCCATCGATTCGTCGGGTAAGAAGACCGCCTTCGTGGCGCGGGCCAAAGAGGCGCTCGGCTTGGACAACCTCGAAGTGATCACCGGGCGGTCGCGGGAACTCGATTGCCGGGCCGCCTTCCGGAACCGTTTCGACGTGGTGACGGCGCGGGCGGTGGCGGCGACGGCGACGCTGGCCGGCGACGCGAAGCATTTTCCCGGGGCCGGCGGCTGTTTCATCTTTTACAAGACGCCGGGACAGCTCGACGAAGAGTGGCCGGCGCTGGAAAACGATCCGGCGTGGGCGTGGCGGCGTTCGGAGGCATTCCATTTGCCCGGCGTGGAGGCCACCCGGCAGTTCATCCGGGGGGAGAGGAGGCGGCGGTGAAGGAAAAACTCGCGGTGCTGCCGAAGATCTACGCGATGTACGACAACATCTTCGACCCGGTCTGGGCGGAGTTTCACATCAGCGGCAAATTCGAGCTCCTCCACGTGATCGCCGGGCGTTTCGAGTTGACCTACGCCGACGGACGGCGTTTTCCGGCCAAGGCCGGCGATACCTTGCTGGTGCCTCCCGGCACCAGCCACAGCGACAATTTCGAGCCGGGGGACGAACTGGAGATTTTCATCGTCCAGTTCGATTGGACGGCCGAGGCGGAGATCGTGCGGCGCCATTGCAACGGCTGGCTGCACCGGCAGGAGCCGGCGGACCGGCGCAAGCTGCGGCATTTTTTCGACCTGCTGCGCTTCGAGGGCGACTCGGGCGAACTGGCGCTGGCGCTGGCCGAGAGCGTATTGCTGAGTATCCTGCTGATCCTCTACCGCGCCGCGCTGCCGGCGGCAACGGAGACGGAAATCGCCGCCGATGCCGGCCAGCGGCCGCAGCACCGGCAGCTGGTGCTGCGGGCGCAGAAGTATTTGCGGCGCAATTTCCGGCGGCCGGTGCGCCTGGCCGAGGTGGCCGAATATCTCCAGGTCAGTCCGTTTCATCTGTCGCGGGTGTTCAGCCGCGAGAGCGATTTTTCTTTTTTCGACTATCTGCTGGAGCTGCGCTTGAGCGAAGCGCGGCGTTTGCTGGCCGAGGGACGCCACCGGGTTTCCGAGGTGGCGGCGGCGGTCGGCTACGAGGATTCCGGCTATTTCAGCAAGGTTTTCAAGCTCAAGGCCGGATGCACGCCCGGTGAATTCGCCGAGCGCGCCCGCCTCAAAGGGGAGTGAATGAAAAACCCATTTTTCTCCAATATCGCCGTGATGGTGCTGTGCCACCCCAAGGAACTCAACCGCGAAGCCATGACCGCCGACGCTTTTCCGGACGAGGCCCTGGCCAAGATTCACGACTTCTGCCACCACCGCCACCGCCTGCCGGTCACCTGGCTGATCTGCGCGCAATCGGCCGAACGCTACGGCGACCGGCTCCGTCAATGGAAGGCGGAATACGGCGACGAGATCGGCATCTACGAACCGGCCCTGTTCGGCCGCGAAACCGTCCCGCCCGGCGTTCAGACCTGGCTCGACGAGCTCGGCGTCGAACGTCCCGCCGCCGGCAATCCTTACGGCTTTCTGTGCTGGGCCGACGTCGACGGGGAGTTGCAGACCCGGATATTTTCCCACCTGAAGCAAAAGTTCGACGCGCTTTTCGATCAGGATACCAAAGTCGCCTACGCCGCCAACGGCGGGGTTTCGACGGTGCGCGCCTTCAAGGCCGCCGGTCTCTCGGTGATGTGGGGGTACAACTGGAACCTGTACGGCGATGTGGTCGATTCGACCGGCAAGGGCTGTCTTCCGTATCCTTTTTACGTCAGCGACCGCCACGTCAAAGCGCCGGCCGACCGCGGCGCCGGCGCGGTACTCGGTGTGCATTGGGGCTCCGGCGACCTGGCGAACAACTTTCATACCGCGCGCCAGGCGCACCTCGCGATGAACCGCTGCTGCCTCAACGCCCACGAACTGGCCAACCGTTCCGGCGCGGTGCCGAAGCACGAATTCATCGAGCGTTTTTACCGCCAGACCGAGGAGTCGCGCAACTGGAATCCATTCGCCTACGTGCCTTTGCAGATCGAGGCGGCCTGGGCCGACGAGGGCGGCGTCTTTTTCGGGCAGTACCCCTCCTTCAACAGCCGCACCATCGAAATTTTTTACCACCTGATCGAAACCGGCTTGCGCTATGGGGCGGAATACCTGACGCTGGAGAAGCTGCGGGAGTGGTATTTGGAACATTGTCCGACCACGCCCGAGATGCTCTTCTGGTGCGACGACCTGCTGCCGGGCGTGACCATCCCCGGCAAGGACCACGGCTTCCAGCCGGCGGTGATTCAGGGCGGCCGGGACCATCAGCGGATTTTCCTGAAGAGTTCCGGCTTCAACGCGGTGCGCACCTACCGTTACCGGCCCGGGCACGACGAGGTGGACCCGCGCCTGGAATACCCCTACGAGATGGAGCCGGACGTTTCGCTGAAGGTGAAAGAGTGGACCACGCCCTCCTTCGGCGTCCGGGTGACGCCGGAAGGGGCGTGTTACGCTTCGGACGAGTGGAATCTGACCAGCCGCAAAGACGAACCGGATTACGCGGCGCTCCTGTGGAGCCTCAACCTGCCGGAATACATCGCCCCGGAAGAGTTGGAAACCTCGCCCAATATCCGGCGGGTCCGTCTGCTGCCGGGCAAGAACGCCGCGCTGGTCGAGGCCGCGCTTCAGGCCGGCGACAATGAATTGAAGCTGTTTTCCGCCAGGCCGAACGCCTTCATCCATATGGAAGCGCCGCGCCTGAGCGGCCGCCGCCTGGAGATTTATCTGCACAATTCCGGCCCGGAGGCGGGCTTGTCTTTCGTCGTCGTGCGGATCGATCCATGGCTGCGGCTGGGCGGCGTGTGGTGGGACGGGGAGTACTTCGATTCGCTCCACTACTTCCATCACTCCTGGTATGATTTTTCGGCGGGAGACTTCGGCTTCCGCACGGCCTATCCGCAGACCCTGCGCCTGCGTCCCGGCCTGACCCGGCTGAGCTTGGAAGTGGTGGGCAAACTGTAGACCGCATGTGGTTTTTTATTTTGGGGGAGGGACGCTGTCGCGGCGGTAGGCGCTCGGCGACCTCCCGAACCCGCGCCTGAAATGCAGCGCGAAAAAATTGCTGTCGCGATAGCCTGACCGCTCCGCCACCGCCGCCACCGGCAGATCGGTCGTCGCCAACAACCCCGCCGCATGGTCGAGGCGCAACCGGATCAGATGCTCCATCGGCGTCTCCCCCAGCAACTCGCGGAACAGCCGGTTGGCTCCGGCAATCGAAACCCGCCCCCGCGCCGCCAGCTCCGCCAGGGTGATCTCCCGCGCATAATGCTCCGCCATGAAACGCAGCATCGCGCCGAGCGCCGTCATGCGCCGCGAACGCCGCGCCCCGCCGGCGGCTGCGCCGCTGCGCCCCAACAGCGCCAGCAGCTGCTGGAACAACGCGCCGCGGACAAAACGGCGTCCGGGATTTCGCGCCCCGTCCTCGGCGGCCAATTGCCGCAGCAGCGCCGCCGCCTCGGAGAGCTCCCCGGCCCCCAGGGTGTGTTTATAGCGTTTCCCGCCGGCACCGCGGCTGCGCGAACGCACCTCCGGGGCCGCGGCGAAGAGCGCCAGATACCCCGGCATCTCCTCCAGGTCCAGCCGGTCGAAACGCAGCTTTCCGGGCTCGAAGAGCACGTTGGCCAACTCCAGGCGGTCCGGTTCGCGATAACAATGGCCGTCGCCCGGCTTGATCACCAGCACGTCGCCGCGCCCGATCGGATAATCGGCCAACCCGGTATGATGAACCCCGGAACCCTTCAGCACGATGACCAGTTCGTGAAAATCATGGCAATGCCAGATGTTCGCCGACTGCCGCTGAAAACAGAGGCGGAAGCCGTCGTCCTCCGCCGCCAGAAATTGCTCCCCGGGATAGAGCGCCGGAACTCCGTCCGCCGCAACCTCCATCTGATTCAGTTTCGACCGCATCATCGCCTCCGCCGTAACCATACTCCGAGTCGGGCGTGTTGCAATCTCCGATACGCATTTTTTTGTCGGACTAGC
>JAVBSD010000414.1:0-4777 GCA_031547325.1 Victivallaceae bacterium
CAGTTCGACATACCAGCCGCCGCCGTAAATCTCGTCGCCGCCGCGCCGCGCCGCCGCCCGGCCGGCCGGAAGGGCCCGGCGCTGGCCTTCGCGGCAGCCGGTCAGCCGGTCCAGCCCCAGGCTCGGGCGCTGCGGCGTGACCCAGGTGTTGGCTTCGCGGCAGGCGAAGGGATAGGAAATCACCAGCGTGCCGCCGCCGGCGACGTAGCGCTCCAGCGCTTCGGCCAGCTCCGGCTCGATCAGCTCCACCGCCGGCAGATGGATCAGCCGGTAGCGGCTCAGATCGTCGCCCGGCACGATCAGATCGGCGTTGTGTCCGAGCAGCCGGTACATGGCGAAGGAACGGCGCAGCGCCATCCGCGCCGGGTAATCGATGTTGCCGGAAAGTTTGTCCATTTCGGTGAGGTCGAGGTAGGGAGAAGCCTGGAGCCGGCCCAGCATGTCGTTGGCCCGGTGGTAGAGAATTCCCACCGGCGCCGGGGCGACCTGGGCGCCGGTCAGTTCCGCGCCGAAGCCGGCCACTCCGGCGGCCACCCGGTCGCAGACGATGCTGCGTTCGGAGGGCGAGCCGTCGATTTCGCGCATCCCCCAGCCGTTGGACTCCTCGCCGAAGCGTTCGCTGCGGAACTGCCAGAAGGTGAAGCCGCGGCAGCCGGAAGCCAGCGCCATCAGCAGGATCTGTTCCAGCTTGTCCGGCTTCGGCGGTTCGCACCACATCGCATTGTTGGGGTAGAACTCCTGGATCCAGAAGCCGGGGTCGACCCGGCGCATCCAGGCGCTCTGGTAAAAGGGATCGCTCTCGCCCATCCAGTCCTTCGGACGCAGCTCCACCGGGTAGGAGCAGCCGTAGAAGTCGACCTGCTGCGCGTTCAGAATGTCATAGCTGGTATCGCAGATCGGGTCCTGGACCACCGACGAAGCGCCGATGTGGGCCATCACGGTCCGATCCGGCGCGCCGGCCTTGAGCCCCTCGTAGGAGACCCGGACCTTGGAGGCCACCGAAAATTCGGCCCACTGCCGCCACAGGTGCATTTCGGCGTAGTCGGAAACCGCTTCCGGCGGCATCACCGTGTCGAAGCCGGTCCATTCCTTGCCGTAGGCCTGGTTCAGCGCTTCGATGCTGCCGAAACGCTCCTGCAGCCATTTGCGGTAGCTGGCGGCGGAGTGCGGGCAGTGGCAGTCGCCGGCGGGACGGCTGCGCGGCTCGTTCCAGGCGTTGAAAAACCACAGCGCCGGATGGTTGCGGTAGCGTTCGCCGAGCCGGCGGTTGAATTCGAAGGCCGCTCCCGCCACCGCCGGATTGTCGAAGCACGGCCACCAGCCGCCGACGTAAAAAGCCGCGTGCGAAATCGGCGGGATCGGCACGCCGCGGAAGCCCACCCGGGTGCCGCCGAGTTCGGTGAAAACCCAGTCCGGCGCGGTCTCCAGCATCGACTTGATGATGACCTTGAGCCCGTATTGGTGCGCCAGGTCGCAGAGCCGGTCCAGGTCGTCCCAGACATATTGCCCGCGGACGCGTTCGTGCCGCCGCCACTGGGGACGGAATTGCACGTGGGTGTAGCCGGCGTCGCGGAGCGCCGCCAGGTCGGGTTCCCACTCCTCCGGCAGCGGGGTCGGGGCGCGGTGATACTGGGTGCCGAAGGGAAAGAAATCACAATTCATGTTCTGCTCCTGGTGATTGCCATTGGGTTAACAAACGCGGTGCGACCCGGATGATCCGGCTTGCCGCCGGAAAGGCGCCCGCGATGAGTTTCAAAGCCAGATAACCGATCCGGAAAAAATCGATTTCAACGGTGGAAAAACGCCCGAGCCGGCTCAGCTCCGGCATCACGTGGTCGTAGCCGGCCACCTCGACCCGGCTCGCCGCGACCTCGGCCGCGCCGAAAGCCATCAGATCGTTCAGCGCGACGATCGCCGTCGGCGCCGGCGTTTCCCGCAGCGCCGCCCGCGCCAGCCGGCGTCCGACCTCCTCCTGGGGGAGGGTGGTTTCGGCCGCGGGAATGCTGCGGACCGTCACCTGCCATGCCGGATCGTGAAAGATTTTTCCGACCGCTTCGAGGCCGGCGATGCGGTTGAGGTAGTTGCAGTCGTCGAGCTCGTTCGACAGCACCGCGATGTGGCGGTGTCCCCGGCGGCGCAGCGCCATGCCGAGCTCGAAGCCGCCCGCGAAATCGTCGTTGAGCACCGCGCCCAGCCGTTCCGAGGCCGTCGTCGCTGAACCGAAATCGTAGTTGACGAAAACGTAGCGGGTCCGCGGATCTTTCGCCAACGCCGCTTCGACGTCGCTCCGGTGGAACCAGTAGATCAGCAGCACGCCGAGCCATTCCACCGCCGGATCGGAGGCGAATTGAGCGATCGCCGGATCGCCGGCGTTGACCGAGGTCAGCTCGACGCCCATCTCCCCGGCCGCGGCGTGAATGCCCGCCAGAATCCGCGCGTGAATCGGGGCGCCGTCGGACAACGGCGGCAGCGACATCAACCCGGCCACCCGGCGTTTGTGGCCCGGCGGCGGCGCGGCGCCGACAAAGGTGCCGCGCTTGGGACGGCGCGAACACACCCCGTCGGCGATCAGCGACTGCAGCGCCTTTTCCATGGTCCCGACGCTGACCTTCGCCGACGCCGCCAGCTCTTCCACGCCCGGCAGCCGGACGCCGGCCGGCACGCCGTTGGCGCCGATAAAGTGCGCCAGCGATTCCGCCAACTGGCAATAGACCGGCACCGGGCGCGCCGGGTCCGGCGGCAGGAACAGACCGGAAAAATAATCTTTGGTCATGATTATATTTTTTGCCGTGATGATTATAGTGATTTCAGCAGCGTTACTATAATCGTTTCCGCGGAAAATGCAACCTCCTTTTTTTGTTGCACTCTTGATATTCTCCTGTTCATTTCCTGACAATCGGAGGATAAAGTATTGTCATTCCATAAAAAGGAAGGAAGGAGAGAAGACAATATGATCTGGATTTCGCTTTTGAGCATCGTTGCGATGCTGGCGGGTTGGCTGGGACTGCGCCGTATTGTCCGGATGCGCTACTGCCGGATGAGGGGTCTGGCAGCGACCGGCGCGGCCGCCGCGGTTTTCGCCGGGGCGTTGATGCTGTTCCTGGCCTGGACCGGCTGGCTGTTCCCGGGACAGATGAATGAATCCGGGTACCGGCGTCTGCTGCGGGCCCAGTCGCTGAAGCTCGGGCAGGCCATCGCCGCCAAAGCTCCGAACCTTCCGGTCACTCTGGTATGCGCCGCCGACGTGGCGGACGGCGACCGGATCGCCTATGTCAGGGAAGTTCTGGAGCAGGAGCTGAAACTCCGGGTGAAGGTGCTGCCGGTGACGCTGCGGCGGCAGCCGCGGCGGGTCGACGAGGACGCCGGAGTCCCCCTGGCGCGGCAGTTGGCCAGCCGCGACTACGACGAAGCGCTGGCCGGACTGGACGGCGGCGAAGTGTTGCTTTTCGCGGAAAATCTGCCGGAGGATTATTCGCGGATGAGGCTGTGGAAGCAGCGCAACCGGCCCCCGGTCTATCTGATGGACACCGAGGTCCCGGGGCGCTTCCTGGCGGCGATCGACTGCGGCTGGATCACCGCCATGACCACCAACAACCCCGGCGCCGATTACAACGATGTGGCGGTGCCGTACAGCCCCGAAGCCGCTTTTGAAATGCGTTATCTGTGGATAGACGCCGGCAACTGCCGGCAGATGTGGTGAGAAAGGAGGAGCAGAAAAGCCCGACACCCGATTGACATCGCCTTGAACCCATGAATCCCGAATGAATCCCGAAATCAATTGAATATCGAAAGGTTGAAAAATGTCTGAGAATCGTAATATCACGCTGATAGAACTTTTGGTCGTCATTACGATCATCGCGATCCTCGCCAGCATGCTGTTGCCGGCGCTGTCCAAGGCCCGCGCCGCGGCGCAGAGCATCAAATGCCTGAACAACCTCAAGCAGCAGGGCACCATGGTGATGGTTTACACCACCGACGGCGAGTACTTCCCGACCTCCTACCAGTACAAGAACTGGGTGAACAGCTCCGACGGCTACACCCACTGGAGCGGGATCATCACCGGGCGCACCGAAAGCTGGTTCGAGGATGCTTCGTTCAGCTGTCCGACCATGATGCCCTCCGACGGGCAGGCGGGTTCGGCCGGCGGCTGGTATCCCTCCACCGACAAGGACAACCAGGCGAAGCTGATGGGCTATTGCGGCAACGCGATCTTCATGCCCCGCCGCAAGAACGCCGATTCGGCGGCCTTTCTGAACCTGGTCAACGTCGCCTCGGTGGTCGCTCCCTCTTCGGAGATCCTGATCGCCGAATACACCGACAGCAAGGAGCGGATCATGGGCTCCTCGGCTTCGGGCGGCGACGCGGTGAAATCGCACCGTCCGGCGCATGCGATCATGTCGGGCGGCAGCTCCTGGGCCGGCGGCGAAACCTCGGCCCTGACCTCGGCCGGCAAGATGACCTATGCCCAGGCCAAGAGCGCCATCGATTCCAAAAACAGCAACTACCACATCGGCTACGTCGCCCACGACCGCCACAACAACAAGGCCAACTACGTCTTCGCCGACGGTCACGCCGGGACTCACTCGCTGGAGGAAACCCTGGAGTCCGGCAACTACCTGTGGGGCCGCCGGGTCTACTCGGCCGGCAACGTCGAAATCCAGTAACCCGAACCGCAAAAAAATGACGCCGGAAAAATTCCGGCTTATTTTTTTTGCGAGTTTTTTACGGATAACAGAAAAAATAAATAGTCGGCCGCCGCGAAGCACGGCCAGGGTCC
>JAVBSD010000053.1:0-4862 GCA_031547325.1 Victivallaceae bacterium
CCAATTCACCAGGCAATCGCCGGCCGGCAGCGTCAGTCGATAGGTCGCCATCCCATCCGCGATTTCAGGCCGCACCTCAACGTCCCCACCCGACTTCACCCAGCGCCCGGCGAGCGGCGCGCCGCCGCCGAAGTCGGTGGCAATACTCACCGCCGCCACCACTTCCGTTTCGGAGAAGTTGCGGATGAGAATACGCTCCCCCACCCGGACGCACAGAAGCTCCGGCGCGTCGCAGCGGTAGACGGCCCGGCCGTCCAACGCCGCCTGCGCCAGTTTTTCGGCGGAGAAGTCGCCGCGCGCATTCAACAGGAACGCGCCGTCGGAACCGACCTGGGAGACCGCGACGGTCCCGAGCGAGGCCTCAAGCGTCAGATCGGCGGCGCCGACCGGCCCGGAGGCTTCGAGGTCGCGGTTCCAGACGAAGACGCCCGAAGGCCACTGCGACACCCGGAAGCTTCCCGGCCGGTCGTAGCGCAGCATGCGTTCGCCGACGATTTGACCGGCGACTTGCTGCTGCATACTTTCGGTGAACGTGCGCAGGTTTTTGCCGTCCTCGTGCGGCCAGCTCCAGCTCAGGCCGAAGACTCCGCCCTGGGACAGCGACATGTTGCGCAGCTCCTGCTGCTGGCTGTTGAACGGATGGGTCGCCACGCAGTCGCCGTAGACCAGCTCCCACATCGGGATGTGATCGTCCGCCGGCGCATAGCCGCAGGCGCCGTAGGCGATGTCGATGTAGGGCAGATAGATTTCGTTGCGTCCCTCGGTCATCACCGGACCGGTCATGGCGTTGCGGACGCGCTTGAAGGCGTCGACCTTGGCCAGTTGGTAGGGGTTGGGCGCCATGCGGAAGGGATTTTCCGGGCTGTCGTCCTGGACGAAGGCGTGGCCGATCACATCGAGGTACACCCCGTGGACGCCCCCGTTGTCTTTGAGGCGGTGGACCGTCTCCATTTCGACCTCGATCGACTTGCCGACGTTGACCAGCACGTGGTCGACGTTGCTCCAGCGCTGGCGGCCGTAGCCGCCGCCGCGCCAACCGGCGTGGTAGCGTTTGTCGGAGGTGGTGGGGCTGGTCGCCGGCCAGTGGGCGATGTTCATGTGGTAGAGGATCGGGAAATCATGCGCCGCCGCGTCGAGCTTGAACCGGTCGAGATCGCCCATTTCCGGCAGGATCGGGAAATAGTCCGGGTAGGGCGAGTCGAAGTACGCGCCGTTCCACACCGGCAGCCACCACCCCGGCTTGACGCCGTAGAGCTCCTGGTACTTGGAAAAGCACCGGATCAGTTCGTCGAAGTAGGGTTCGTATTCAGCGTATTTGTTATTTTCGCGGTAGTGGTAGCGGCCTTCCTCGTCCTGGGAATAGGATTCGGGGCCCCAGGCGATCGGCGGCCAGCCGGCGCGGATCACGCCGTAGTCGAAAATGTTGCGCAGGAGCGGGGTGCGGGCGGTTTTTTCGGCCAGGGTCGGCCGCGCCCAGTACTGCTGCCGGCTCCAGTCGCCGTAGGCGCGGGCCATGTCGTTGTAATCGCCGCCGGGGAGCGTCTGCAGGACCAGCCCGTAGGCGGCGGGCCAGCTTTCGCCGGGGCGCAGGTAGAACATCTGCTGGACCCGGTGCGAAGCGCCGTCCGGACCCGGCTTGAAGGTGTGCCATTTGATGTTGGCGCCGATGTCGTCGGTATAGGTGACGAGCGCCGAATCGCCGATTTTGAAGCCGGCCAGCTGCATGAACATGTAGCCGGGGTACATCACCGTGAATTCTTCCAGGCTGGCCAGCGGCCGGGCCCGGGTGGTGAAGTGATTGTCGGAGACCACGATGGTGTAGTTGTCGCCCTCCGCCGGGAAATTCAAAGCGGCGGGGAAGCTGATGCCCTCGAGTTCGGTCTGGGTGGTGTTTTCGACCACCGGCCGGAAACGGAAGCGCGAGGTGCTCCGGTCGAATTCGACCACGCCCTCGACCCGCGGCAGCCCTTCGGCCTCCCAGCGGTAGCGGATCGCGTCGCCGTCGGCGCGGACCGCCGGGGCGGGGTAGTCGGCGTCGGTCAGTTCGCCGGCGTTGCGGCGGGTGATGATCCAGGCCGGCGCGTCGGCGGCGGGCGGCAGGAGCACCTCGACGCCGGAGACCAGGTCGGTCAACGCCAGTGGCCGGCCGCGTTCATCGAGGGTGAGCCGGCTGCCGGCGTCGCCCAGGGTCAGGTCGGCGGCGGAAATTCCGGCGGCGCACAGCGCCGCCAGGAGGAGGAGAGGGGTGCGGGAAAACATCTTCAGTCAACCTTCCACAAGGCGGAGTCGGCGAAGGGCGAAGCGGTATTCTTGGCCGGCGCGACGTGGCCGTCCATCCATCCGACGTTCATCGCGTTGTTGTGGTTGAACTTGGCCAGGGTGCCGCTGGAGGAGGTAATCGCGTTGTAGTCGGCTTCGACGAAGTAGAGCTTCGAGGAGGGGTTCTTGACCGCGTCCATCATCGCGCCCCAATAGACGTTGGGGGCGGACACGGTGGCGCTTCCGATTACCCAGTTGGCGGAGTACGAGGTCCCCTGCCAGCCGACGCATTTGCCCATGCCCCACAGATTTTCGGCGGCCCACGGCGCGGAGTCCGAAGGGCAGACGAAGAGCGGCAGCCGGCCGCCGACGCCGATGGTGCCGTTGACCAGGAGCGACTCGTAGCCGATGTAGGGGGCCAGTGTCTGCTGGCAGAAGTTCGTGATACCCGGGTTGACCGAGGTGCCGGCCGGCGTCACGTAGCTGTAATCGTTGCCGTACATGGTCACCGCCAGCATCAGTTGCTTGACCTGGTTGGTGCACTTGATCGACTGGGCCGCGGCCCGCGCCTTGGACAGCGCCGGCAGCAGCATCGAGGCCAGGATGGCGATGATGGCGATTACGACCAAGAGCTCGATGAGTGTGAATTTTTTTCCCGATGTGTTTTTCATGGAGAGGGTTCCTTTCGTTGAAGTGACTTTATCATTTGCCGATGACTGCGGAAAATTCGGGGTCCGGTTCGAGCGCCCTGGCCGGTGGGGCGGCGCCGAAAAAAGCTTCATCCTCGCCGCGCCGCATCTGGTAATAGACCATGGTCGGGTTGCCGTGGTGGTCGTTGCCCTGGCGCAGCAGGTGTTCGACGACCAGCTCGGCGATGACGTCGAGGTCTTTATCGTAAAAGAACACGTCGTCGCGCGGCGGCGCGATCCGGAACTGCCGGTTGCGGGCGATGGTCACCGCCGGATGGTAGGCCGGATAGTTCTTTTCCAGCAGCGCGATGCCGGTCAGGAGGTCGTGGCCGATGAATTCGTCGGCCATGACCAGGCCGTCGGGACGCCGTTCGGGCGGGCTCGCCAGCAGGCGGCGGCCGAGGTGGCGGCCCTCTTCGATGGCGTCGACTTCGAGATAAGACAGCTCGGGGTCGAAGGGCAGTTGATGGCGGGCGAAAAATCGGGCTGTAACTTCCAGAAGGATGTTGCGGATATACCCCGACGGGGCCACCACCGCGGGGCGGCGGCAGCCGTGGCGGCGGAGGAGTTCGAGCGCGCTGCCGCAGTATTCGGCCAGGTCGACGATCACGCCGTTTTTGACCATGTACGGCGCGCCGACGTAGGTGAGCGGAATCTGCCGCTCGGCGAGGGCGTCGAGCGACGGGCCGTGAAGCCCGACCATGTCGACGATGGCGTGGACCTTGCCGGATTCGAGGGACTCGGCGAGCCCCGGGAAGTCGTCGACGCCGAAGTCCTCCAGCCGCCGCAGGTGGCGGGGCGGAAAGATCAGGGTTTGGCTGCAAACCTGGCGCAATTTATACTGGATGCGCAGCGCCAGGCAGGTGAAAAACGGGCTGATCCCGTCGATGTCGAAGAAGGGCAGCAGCGCCACCGTGCGCCCGACCTTGCCGGAGAGATCGTCGGATTGGACGAAGACCCCGACCTTGTTGCGGGCGGCGACCAGGCCCTCGCTTTTCAGCTCGTCGATGGCCCGGATCACCGTGGTCCCGGAGAGGCCGAGGATCGATTTGAGCTCCTCCTGCGACGGCAGCTTGTCGCCGCGCCGCAGCTTCGCTTCCTGGATGTAGCGGATGATCGCCTGTTTGGCCATTTCGGTCTTGTGACCGCGGGTGCCGCTGACGGGGATGGACATGTTTTTTCGGATTTCTAACTTTTTCATGAGTTACTTTAATAAGTATAGTATATTCCGCGATGAAAGTCAATACCCGGAAGCGGTTTTTTTGCGAAATTCTTCATTTCCGACGCGGAGATGCAGGAAAAAGGCGGCGGGACGGGTTTCATTTTTTCGATTCGGTGCTATATTAGGGCTTATGGCCGTCGTTTCCGCGGCCGGAGGGACCTCAATGAAGCACAATCGCGATGCCAGCATGTCTGACAACATCAGCACCTACGCGGACAAGGCGGGGGCTCCGCCGGAGACGCTGGTCTATACCGGCGACTTCTGTCAGTCGGTATGGGTGGCGGCGATCGGCTACGGCCCCGAGCGCTGGATCGAAAAGGAAATCCGTACCCCGGACGACTTCGACGAGCTCAAGGAGTACCCGGTCACCTGGATCAACGTCTACGGGGTCTGTGACGTCGAGCTGGTCAAGCGCATCTGCGATTATTACGGCGTTCACCCGATGGTCCAGGAAGACATCCTCCACACCGGGCAGCGGCCCAAGATCGAGGAATTCGAGAATTACGTCTTCTGCGTGCTGAAGATGCTGAGTTACGACACCGAGGCGATTCAGGTCAACACCGAGCAGATGAGTCTGATCCTGCTGCCCCATACGGTGATTTCGTTTCAGGAGAAGCCCGGGGACGTCTTCGACCTGATCCGCAGCCGGCTGCGTTCCGGCAAGAGCAAGATCTGCAACTTCGGCCCCGACT
>JAVBSD010000065.1:0-3136 GCA_031547325.1 Victivallaceae bacterium
CGTCGGCGGCGTTGACCAGCCCGAAAAAATCGACGTTGCCGGTCAGATAGCGGACGCCGCCGTCCAGCCGGTCGCGTCCGGGCTTCCCGTTCAGCATGGCGCCGGTGTAGGGCGCGGGCCGCTGCGCCGCTTCGGCGGCGATGATTCCGTCGTGGCGGTCGAGCAGCTGTCCGAGGAGGGTTTCGCAATGGCCGAGCAGGGCGTCGTGGAGCGCTTCAATGCTTCCGGGCGCATCGGCCAGCGCCATCTCCAGCGGGGTCAGGCAATTGAAAACCACCGCCCACATGTTCGAAAATTCCCGCCCGGCGACCATCACCCCCATGCAGCTGTTCACCGCCCATTCCTCGATATCCGCCGCCGCGACGCCGCGGCGCGCCAGGGCCCGGCGGCAATTGGCTTCGCCGTAGACGGTCGGTTGGCCGATCGTGAAGAGCTCCGGGCGCAGCACGGCGCGGAAATCGGCCTCGTTCATGCCTTCATGCCAGCGCACCGCCAACAGCGGCGACGGACGGCGCGCCGCCGCCGCGACTTCGACGATCAGCCGCGACAGGTCGTTGAAGCCGTCGCCGCCCCCGGCGACCTGGCCGCCCAGGTTCAGCGCGCACGCCGCGTCGCCGTAGCGGTTGAGCTTGGCGAAAAATTCGTCGAGCAGCGCCGCCAGCTCTTCGCGCGGCGTTCCGGCGTCCAGGTCGCGCCGGTAATATTCGAGCAGGTACTGAT
Source organism: Victivallaceae bacterium (assembly GCA_031547325.1). GTDB lineage: Bacteria > Verrucomicrobiota > Lentisphaeria > Victivallales > Victivallaceae > JAVBQJ01. Next base: position 721 of record JAVBSD010000065.1, read on the forward strand.
CGAAACGCCCCAGCGACAGCGAAGAATAACTGCGTTCGGCGATGCCGGTCACGGTATGCAGCAGCCACAGCGCCTGCAGCGCTTCGGCGAAATTTTCCGCCGGCCGCTCCGGCACCCGGGCGCACAGGCCGAAACCGAGGTCGCGATAGCGCCGGCCGAAGTCGACGACCGCGGTCAGCGCCATATGTTCCGCTTCGGCGCCGGGCGGCAGCGCGGCAATCAGCCCGGCGACGCCGAGGCGGAGCGCCCGTTCGTAATCGAGCGTGGTGTGGGCCGCCGAAAACCCGGCGCGGCACCCCCGCCGGGAAAGCTCCTCCCAGCGCAATTCCTCCGCCGTCGGCGCAACCTCGTCCACCTCCGGTTCTTCCGGCGGCGTCCATTGGGCGACGCCGTAATCGCCGCCCAGCCGGTCGCCGGCATCGGCGCGGTACACCGGAATCCGGCGCAGAATTTCGCTGAAAATCCACGCCTCCCGCCGCGCCGCGTCCGGGAAACGCGCCGCCGCTTCCGCCGTCAGGCCGTACCGCAGCTCCGCAACCGGTTCGAAATAGAGCATCGCCGTCTCCCGTTTTAAATACAAACAATAGACTTCAAATATAAAATACAATAATTGTCCGCGAATGCAAATCGCGATTGCAAAAAAGTCTTCCGGGTGGTACATTATAGGAACTGCCAACCGAGGGACACCGCATTGACCGTCGACCCATCTGAAATCGAAAGAACCGGCCGGATTATTTACTGTGCGCGGGAAGTCGAGGCGGCGTTGCGCCGGCTCGGGGCCACCGGCACCGGGCTGGGGGAGCTCTCCTCCAGCGTCCGGAAGCTTCTGCCGGAAAGCATGATGCGCGACATCCACCACCTGACCGCCATCCGCAACCAGGCGGCCCACGAAGCCGGCGGCGCGGCCTCTCCCCCCGACATGATCAGCTTCGAAGCGATGTGCGGCCACCTGTTGCGCGGGCTCAACGACCTTGGACAGGCGCAGCGCAAGCATCTGGAGCGGCATTCGCCGAAACCGCCCGAACAGGAGGAGCTTGAAGCCTGGACCCGCGAATTCCGCAGCCGGATGCGGATCGCGGCCTGCATCCCGATGCTCAACTGGCCGTTTTTCACGGTTTTGATCTTCAGCGGTTTGTGGCACAGCCTGAAATACTGGTGCGCGCTGATCCTGCAATTGCTGGCGCTGCCGCTCTTCTACGGCGGGCAGCGCTACGAGGAGCCGATCTATTGGGCGGCCGGCGCCGGGCTGGCGCTGGGGGCCTGGGTGTGGGGCATCCTGCTCCTGACGGCGCAGAAGCCGCGCCCGGCCTGGTGGAACTGCCTGCCGGTGGTCAACGGTTTCCGGCTGGCCTTCGAGGCGCTCAGGCGGATGTCGTGGTCGCGCTGGCTGGTCGGGCTGATCGGCCTGGCGCTGGACATCTGGGCGGTGGTCGAGGTGTTTCGTTTTTCCTGGCGCAATTTCGCGGTCGGCATGGGGATCGCCTACGTCATCGGCCTCGCGGCGGTCGTCATCTGGGGGCGCATCCCGAAACCGGAAGACGCCCCGGAAAAGTGAAGACGCCCGAACTGTTGGCGCCGGCCGGCAACCTGGAAATGGCGCTGGCGGCGCTGGATGCCGGCGCCGACGCCGTTTACCTCGGGATGGGCGAATTGAACGCCCGGGCCAGGGCGGGGAACTTCGACGCCGCCGGCCTCGGGCAAGTGACCGACTTCGCCCACGAACGCGGCCGCAAAATCCACCTCGCCTTGAACACGCTGCTCAAAGAATCCGAGCTCGGCGAAGCCGTGCAAACCCTGGCCGCCGCGGTCCGCGCCGGCGTCGACGCGGTGATCGTCCAGGACCCCGGCGTGCTGCGGCTGGCGCGGCGGTATTTTCCGCAATTGACGCTCCACGCCTCGACCCAGATGGGGATTCACAATCCCTCCGGCGTGGCGGCGCTGGCGCGCCTCGGCGTCCGGCGGGTCATTCTCGAACGCCAGATGACGCTGGCGGAAATCGCCGCCTGCCGCAATACCGCCGCCGAACTGGAAATCGAGCTCGAAGTGTTCATCCACGGTTCGATGTGCTCGTCGCTGTCGGGGCGCTGTTTGTGGTCGGGGCGGCTCGGCGGCGACTCCGGCAACCGCGGCCGCTGCAAGCAGCCGTGCCGCCGCGCCTACGGCGACGCCGGCTTCGCGCTGTCGATGCGCGACCTCGACGGACTGACCCTGTGCCGGAGCTTCACCGAAATGGGCATCGCTTCGCTGAAGATCGAAGGCCGCCTGCGGCCGCCCGATTACGTTTCCAAATGCGTCCGCGCCTACCGCACCGCGCTGGACGATCCGACTCCGGCGGGCCTGGCCGAAGCGCGCCGTCTGCTCGACCGCGCGCCGTCGCGGCCCGCCGGTCCGGGCGCTTACCACGGCGATTTCGCCG
>JAVBSD010000345.1:0-2583 GCA_031547325.1 Victivallaceae bacterium
ATATTTCCAATGTTCAAATTTTCAAGTCAAAACGATTATTTTTTCTATTTTGCCTCCAGTTGGGATAAAAAGTTCCCTAATTTTCATCTTGCAAAAAAAACGAAAGCGTTATATATTACCAATTGGTTAAAAACATCCCACATTCAGCTCGGGCAACACATTGAAATTTAGGAATTAATGAAATAATGTCCATTTGCCGCCGTCTTGCACTCCTAACAGCGCTTCTGCTCCGGCTGGCGGCGGCCCAGGCCGATTCCGCCCCGGAGGCCAAACGGATCTTCTATATCGACACCTACGTATCGGCGGATGTGTGGGCGAGCGATATGCGGCTCAACTTCCAGGAGCAACTCAACCGGAAACTCATGCCCCGGTACGAGAACTTCGACCTCGCGATCCGCTTCCGTCCGGACAAAAAGCCTTCCGCCGACGAACTCCGGATGGTCCAGGCCAATCTGAACCTGCGCAATTACGATTTGATCGTCGCCAGCCACAACGCCGCCGGCGACCTGTTTCTGGGCGGCGAACTGGTCGCGCCCCCCGGCACTCCGGTTCTGCTGCTCGCCTACTCCGGCGAGATCACTCCCGAGCAGCAGCAAAGGCTGAACCTGACCGCGGTGTGGACCGATTACCAGCCCAGCCTGGACGCGCAGCTCTGCCGGCAACTCCTGCCGCAGATCGACAACTTCGTGCTGCTGATGGAGCCCCGCGCGCAACGCGGCGCCATCGACGTCAGCGAAGAGGCCTGGGGCGGCCCTCTGACAATCATCAACGGCGACGCCTATTCAACCGAGGAAATGCTGGCGATCATCGCGGCGCTGCCGCCGAACACCATGCTGGACATGGATTCCTGGAGTTCCGCCCGGGAGGACATGGTCGAGATCTCCTACACCGTGCTGCCGCGCATCAGGGAAATCTTCGACGGCCCCATCTTCGGCCGCTGCGACACCTACGTCGACTACGGCAGCTGGGGCGGCTACGTCATCAACGCGAAGGATTTCGGCCTCCTGGGCGCGCAATTGGCCGAACGCATCCTGCGGGGAGAAGCCGCCTCCTCCATCCCCCCGGTGAAAGGCGAAGTCCGGCTCATTCTCGACTATCCCGCAATCACCGCCGCCGGCATTCCGCTCCACCGGCTCCCCGGAGAGGCCGAACTCGTCAACCAGCCGCCCGGCCTCCTGGAACAATACCGCAAAGAACTGCTGATCGCGTCCGGGGCGGCCATTTTCATGTCGCTGTGTTTCCTGGTGCTTCAGCTGCTCCGCCGCCGGGCGCAGCAGAAGATCAACACCCTGTTCGCCAACCTGCCGCTGGTGGTCGGCATCCTCAACCGTTCCGGCCGGGTCCTGTACATCCACGGCGCCGGCTATGACGGCCTGGAAACCCGGTCCCGCGACCTGAAGGAACTGCCGGGAGAATTGGGCGAGCTGGTGCGCGCGGCCGCCCGCAGAACCTTCGAAACCGGCGAAGCGTCGGAGCTGGACTATCGCGACCTCAACGGCTGTTACCGCCACGCCAGGTTCGTCCGGCTTCCGAAGCGCAACCCGTTTCACGCCGACGCGGTGATGTGGGTCTCCAAAGACCTGACCGAACTGCAGGAGGCCCATCAGCAGACCGCGGACCTCGCCGAACGCCTCCGCCTGACCCTGGACTCCATCGGCGACGGCGTGATCGTCACCGACGGCCGCGAACAGGTCACCATGATCAACCCGGTCGCGGCCGCCCTGACCGGCTGCTCCCAACGGGAGGCGCCGGGCAAAACGCTGGACGAGATCTTCGACATCGTCAGCTACATCGACGGGTCCCGGGTCGATTCGCCGCTCCGCAAGGCGATCGCGACCCGGAAAACGGTGGAGCTGGCCAACCACACCGACCTGATCGCCAAGGACGGCTCCCGCCGCCACATCGCCGACTGCGCGTCGCCGATCCTGGGCGAAAAGGAGGAGGTCCTCGGCGCCGTCCTGGTCTTCCGCGACGTGACGCGGGAATACGAAACCCGCGACCGGCTGCGGATGCACAGCTGCATCCTCCAGACGGTCAAGAGCGTGGCGGACTTCGATTATTTCCATTGCGACTCCGCCGGCAACCTCCGGCAGAGGGTTTCCGAAGCGTACTGGCCGTACCGGGACGGCGTTCCGGTCCCGGCGGAGGAATGGGGCGGAGAGTGGCTGGCCGCGGAAAGCCGGGAAGCCTTCCTGACCGCCTGGCGGCAACTGATGGCGGGTGAAACCGAGGAGCTGCGCGTCGCCTATTCCGCCGGCCCGGAAAAGCGCGATTACGAAATGCGGGCGGCCAAGTCGGTCAACCCGATCAACAAGCGTCAGGAATTTTTCGGCATCATCCAGGATATGACCCATAGCCACCGGGACGCGCGCCGCTACCGCGACAATCTGCGGCTGCTGGAATCGATCGTGGAAAATATGCCGGGGTACCTGTTCGTCAAAGATGTGGACGACGATTTCCGCTATGTGCTGGGCAACCGGAAATTCGGCGAAATCATCGGCGTCGACTGGCGGACGATCGCCGGGAAATTCGACCGGGAGCTTTTCCGGCTGGACGAAGAAGCCGCCCGCGCCTTCCGCGACG
>JAVBSD010000084.1:0-6236 GCA_031547325.1 Victivallaceae bacterium
GTTGCTCCCTCAAAAGTGCGCCATCGCCGACCGGGCGGCTCCGCCCGAGCTCCCGCTCGGGCTTCCTTAGAGTTTCGCCCATTTAGATGGGCGACCAGCCTACGCGGCTGGACCGCGCCAGGTGGGACCCACCTGGACCCGGCCCAAAGCGTCGCGCGGCCGACTATTTTTTTGATTTTTGGAAGTCGCGCGCGCGGGCCGGAATGCCGGCATATTCGCAATACCGGTCATACAAATGCCCCGCCGACGGATACATGCTGTGCGGACTCATGAAATGACTGAACTCAAAGGTAATCGCCTCCGTCACCCCCGCCTCGGCAGCCGATTCGAGCTTCCACAGCATCTTTTCCCAGCCGATCGGCGGGAAACGCCACGGCATGTCGCGGTCGAAGCTCTCGACGTTGCTCCAGCAGGTGATGCCGTATTTGGCGGCGAGCTTATGGGTGACGCCGAGATAATCCTTGAGCTCATGATAGTTGACATGCCCGTCCTGGAACGCCACGATGTCGACCGAACCCGCAACCTTGCGGAAAATTTCATCCCAATGGCGCGCGTGCGCCTCCACGCTCAACACTTCCAGGTCCTTGTCGCCGCAGGCCTCGGCCGCCTTGACGCCGGCGAAATACGGCGAGATCAAGGTCGGCTTGCCCCCGGAAACCTGCTTGGCGTAACTCCCCTGCGCCACGAAAAGATCGACCACTCCCGGATCGTTGGCGCGGACCTCGTGGGTCAGATACCAGCCCTTGAACGCCTTGCGGTGCCCGTAACGGGAATGCATTTCGGCGATCAGCTCCTTGTTGATCTCGACTTCCCGTTCCAGTTCGCCCGGTTTCCAGCTGCCCATGTGATAGGTGCCGGCGAAAAATTCGATGTCGTACTTTTCCGCCAGATCGAGATACATGTCGATCAGGTCCACCGGAGGACGGTGGTAGAGACCGTAGCGAGGCAGCACCTCCGACGGATAGGTCATCCAGAAGTTGTGCGCGCAACGGATCAGAATCACCCGCTTGATGCCCATCGCCCGCATCGCCGCAAAATCGGCGTCCCATTCGGCCCGCCCCCAGTTCTGAGTCGGAATGTCGAAGGTGATTTCGTCCAGAAACGTTCCCGTGATCCGCATGATAAACTCCCTTTTTGAGTTGCTGCAATTACAATAACGCCGAAATTCGACAAAGCAAATTTAAACGATTAAATCGATGAGAAAAATGATACCCGAATTGGTTCCGGCATTACTCCAGGGTGACGATCGGCTCCGGAGGTACTTCTTCGGCGTTCTCCGGAGCCAGGGCGTAGAGGGTGATCGCCGTGAACATCAGCAATGCGGCGATGCCGCGGCGGACCCATACGGCGGCGGAGTGCTTGCCTTCGAGTCCGGGGATGCCGAGCATGCCGAGCCCGATGCCCAGCACCAGCGAAATGATGCCGCGCGAAGCCTGGATCACGTTGCCGAAAGCCGCTCCGAGATAGGCGAAACAGACGTACAGAAAGATCATCGCCACGCCCCAGCATATCGCGAAAGGGAGGGCGTACAGCAGCATGCGTTTGGTCACCCCCAGGATGGGGACCAGGGGCGTCAGCACCACCCCGAGCAGCATGTAGGCCACACAGAAGCCGAGCAGCGACCCGGTGAGCTTCGAATCGGTTTCAAAGGCGCCGACCAGCAGAAACACGCCGATGTCGCTGAAGGCGTAGCCGACCAGCGCCACCAGCAGGAAGCCCATGCCGCCCCAGACCAGTTTGCCGCTCGACCAGTTCATCGCCATCGCCGCGACCACGGTCACGGCGATGGCCAGCCACTGGAGCGGCAGCAGCCCGCAGCCGAGCATCAGCACCGACAGGATGGCCACGAAACCGATTTTGAGCCCGAGCAGCGAGGCGATGCGGCTCGATTCGATGTTGCGCTGGGCCATGAAAAAGCCGAGATGGCCGACGATGAAGGAGCCGCAGGCCAGCGTTGCCGCCTGCCACACCTTGAAGCTTCCGAATTCTCCGCCGTACCCCCGGCCGACGAACAGCCACAGCGCCCCCGCGCCGAGCCCCATCCACAGTTGCGACGCCGCCAGCAGCTGCCAGGCGTTGCCGGCCCTGGCGAGAAAGTACCGCGACGCGATATACGAACACGATTGCCCCAACGCCGCCACCAATCCGGTGACGATTCCCCAGAACAACATTCACATCCCTTTCACTGCACCGGGTCGCAGCCGGCGATTTTGACCATTTTGGCATGCATTTGGGCGGCGATTTCGGGTTTTCCGCCCTGGGCGATGTAGTCCTGGACGGTGATCAGCCCGACCCGGGCCCGGAATTCGCGGATTTTTTCGAAGCGTCGAAGCCCCTGGGCGATGCGGCCGGCCAGGTCGCGGACGGCGATCGGCTTGCGGTCCTGATGCTCCAGCAGGTACTTGTTGCGCTTTTCCAGGAAGGCGCGCAGCAGCTCCTCCGGCGGCGTATCCGGTTTCAGCCACACCGCGTGGATGAATTCCGGCTGCTGGCGCCGCACCGACGACGGGTTGTTCATCAGCAGCAACCACGTCCCGTCGTCGAGTTCGGTATGCAGCGCCACCATCTTGGTCGGCAGCCGGAAGATCCGCGTCAACAGCCGACCGTACCACGGCAGAACCGCTTGGACGATCTCCACCGAAACCGTCCCGTCGGCGCTTTGCATCAGCCGATTGAAGCTGTTCACGGGCGGAATCATCCGCCCCAGCCGCTCGTCGATCACGTCGCCGATCAGGAAAAAGCCGTGGCGCTCGAAAAACTGTTCCATCCGGTCGTAATAGCCCATGTCGCAGCGCAAACATTCGCCCGGTTCGCGTTCCCGGATCACCGGCGCTTCCTGGAATTCAATGCGCAAATTGTTCAAGGTAATCCGGTTGCCGTTGCGGTTGCCGATGACGCGGCACAGATACCAGCCACTGAAACACCCTATGCCGAGGTTGAAACACAGCCTTCTCTCGTCGCCGCTCATTCCCCCCAGCCAGCCGATGAGCAGGGCGATAACCCCCAGCGGCGGCAGCAACCATGAAAGCACCAGCAATTTCGACATGGTTTCAAGCCTCAGAATTCGTCGTCGAGGATCGACATTTCATCTTCGACGAACTCCATGGCCTTGGCGAAGGCCCGCGCCCGGTGGCTGATCCGGTTTTTCTCCTCCGCCGGCAGCTCGGCGAAGCTCATCCCGCAGTCGTCCGGCTGGAAAATCGGATCGTAGCCGAAGCCGTTTTCACCCCGCGGCGCTTCCAGGATCGTCCCCTTGATTTCTCCCTCGAAGGTCTCGATCACTTCGCCGTTCACCGCGATCGCGATCGCGCAGACGAAACGCGCCCGCCGGTTGGATTGTCCAGCCAATTCTTTCAGAATCCGCTCAATCCGCTCGGCGTCGGTCGCGGCGTAACGCGCCGACTGAATCCCCGGACGATTGTCCAGCGCTTCGACCTCCAACCCGGAGTCGTCGGCGAAAGCCGGCGCGTCGCAGTACTTGCACGCCGCCAGCGCCTTGATCGCCGCGTTGGCCCGGAAAGTCAAGCCGTTCTCGTCGATCTCGGGAAAACCGGGATAGTCTTTGAGGCTGCGCAGCTCCACCTTCTGATTCGCCAAAAGCTGCCGGAACTCTTCGAGCTTGTGCTGATTGCCGCTGGCCAGGACGATGTACATCGGTTGAAGTTCCTTGATTGTTGACTGTCTTTGAGGCTATCGATTCGCGCCCGGTGGCGCGGCCGGCCCGGCTCCATGTTCCGTGCTTGGGCTCCGCCCTCGCACTCCACCATCGCCGACCGGGCGGCTCCGCCCGGCCTCCCGTCCGTGCTTCCTTACAATTTCGCCCATTTAGATGGACGACCAGCCTCCGCGGCTGGACCGCGCCAGCAAAGTCCAACCTGGACCATGGCCTTGCTTCGCGGCGGCCCCTTTTTTTATTTTTATTTTTCTTTGAGGATTTCGATGATCCGGTCGGGCGCCACTTTGGCGATGCACCGCCGCCCCGACTTGCATTCCCGCCCGAAACACGGCGAACACCGCTCGGGATCCGATACCACCGTCCACCGGTCGCTCGCCGGCCCCGTCGCCAGATAATCCGTCGGACCGAAAATCGCCACCCCCGGCAAGCCCACCGCCGCCGCCAGATGCATCAGCCCGGAATCGTTGGCCACCATCGCCCTGGCCGAACGCATCAGGAACAATAAGTCGGGAAATCCCGTCCGGCCGCATAAATTCAACACCTTGCGCTCCGGCAGCCCGGCCACGATCTCTTCGCCGATCGCCGCCTCTCCGGCGCTGCCCAGCACCAGCGCCAGGCCGCCGCGCTCCACCTGCCACGCCGCCACCTCGCGGAACGCCTCCGACGGCCAGCGCTTGCCCGCCCCGTACGCCGCCCCCGCCGCCATCAGCAGCACGTTGGGATGGTCGCACAGCGCCGCGAACTCCGGCTCGATCTGCTCGATCGGCACCACCGGATGCAATTCCGGATAGACCCCGTCCCACTCCGGCGCCCCCAGCGCGTAAGCCATCTCCAGGTATTTCAGGGTGTGGTGCGGCGAGTTCAGCCGGTGCTTGCGCCGTCTCGGGAAAGCGAAACTCCGCGCCAACAGCACCCCGCGCATCCGCGCCCGGGCGCCGTACAGTATTTTCACCCCCGCCCGGCGCAGATTCAACACGTCGCGCAGCGAATTGGTCAGCAGGATGCCGCAGTTGGCCTCCAACGCCCGCACTTTGGCGGTTTCCTTGTCGGTCCACGGACGATGGATTTCACTCAGCGCGATGTGCTTGGCGCAGAATCCCGGCGGCAGCGCCGAAACCAGCGCCGTCGACGCCCCGCCGGTCAGCAGATAGAGCGGAATATTGTGACTGTCGAGCAGCTTCTTGAACTGGCCCAGCGCCGGCAACGCCATCACCGCGTCGCCGAGCCAGTTCGGCATGCGCACCACGACGCCGCCCGCCACGCGCCGCCATTCCGGCTCCCGCACTGGAAACGGCGCTTCCCTGGCCAGGGAGTCGATGCGTTGATCAATCCGCTTCATCGGCCGGTCATTTTGTGAAGTTCAGCACGCTCGGATCGTAATCCCGCGGCGCTTCGTAACCCATGAGCTCGATGCAGGTCGCGGCGATCGAACTGATCCCGAGGCCCTCCTTGAGCGCGGACGTGTATTCGCCCTTGCCCGTCGGATCGTAGACGATGCACGGCACCGGATTCAGCGAATGGCTGGTCTTGCGGCACGGAATGCCGTTGGCGTCCAGCTCGACGTTGCCCTTTTTGTCGTGTTCGAGCATGTCGTCGGCGTTGCCGTGGTCGGCGGTGATCACCATCACCCCGCCGACCGCGTCCACCGCCGTCCGGAGCCGCGCCAGCGCGATGTCCAGCGCCCCCATCGACACCAGCACCGCCTGCATCACCCCGGTATGGCCGACCATGTCGCCGTTGGGGTAGTTGAGGCGGATGAAGTCGTATTTCCCCGAGCGGACCGCCTCGATCACCGCGTCGGTGATCTCGGCCGATTTCATCCACGGACGCTGCTCAAAGGGAATCACGTCCGAGGGAATTTCAACGTAGGTTTCCAGCTTGTCGCAGAATTTGCCCGAACGGTTGCCGTTGAAGAAATAGGTGACGTGTCCGAACTTCTGGGTTTCGCTGATCGCCAGCGTCCGCACCCCGGTGGCGCAGAGGTATTCCCCGAGAGTGCGGTCGATCTCCGGCGGATTGACCAGAAATTTCTTCGGCACATGGAGGTCGCCGTCGTATTCCATCATCCCGGCGTAGACCACTTTGGGCCGCCGCTTGCGGTCGAATTGCGGGAGATTGTCCTCCTCGAAGGCCGCGGTGATCTCCTGCGAGCGGTCGCCCCGGAAGTTGTAAAACACCACCGAATCGCCGTCTTCAATGGTTCCGACCGGCTTGCCGTTTTCGGCGATGACGAAGGGCGGCAGATCCTGGTCGATGGCCCCGGTTTTGGCGCGCAGATCCGCGACCGCCGCGTGGGCGTCGGGGTATTGGTCGCCTTCGCCGAGGACGTGGACCGCCCAGCCCTTGCGCACCATCTCCCAGTTGGCGCCGTAGCGGTCCATGGTGATCACCATGCGGCCGCCGCCCGAAGCGATCCGGTAGTCGACGCCGCCGGCGTTGAGCTCCGCCAGGTATTTCTCGAAGGGATCGATGTAATCCAGCGCCGAGGTCTCCGGCACGTCGCGGCCGTCGAGCAGAATGTGGAAACGGATGCGTTTGACGCCGGACTTTTTGGCCTCTT
>JAVBSD010000413.1:0-5161 GCA_031547325.1 Victivallaceae bacterium
CGCCTTACGCGAAGGCGCGTACAATACCGTGATCGACTTCCCCATCAACTTCGGCTCCCCGTCCGGGTCGCCGTAATTCACCAGATCGGCCATCACCTTGCGAACCAGGTCAAACGCCAGATCCTTGTGCGCCAATTCGCGCCCGCGCATCTGCAGCGTGACCTTTACCTTGCAGCCCTTTTCCAGAAACTCGATCGCGTGATTCACCTTCAACTTATAATCGTGATGATCGACGTTGACGTGGAACTTGACCTCTTTCAACTTCTGGGCGATATTATTCTTCCGCTGTTCCTTGAGATTCTTCTTCTGTTCGAAGACCAGTTTCCCGTAATCCATGATCCGGACCACCGGCGGCGTCGCCCGGTCCGAAACCAGTACCAAATCCAGCCCGGCCGCACGCGCCATATCGCGCGCTTTGGCCAATGGAACGATGTCCAATTGCTCACCGGTCACTCCAATCAGGCGCACACTCTCCGGATTGAAAGTCCGATCGTTCGGTTTTAACAGCTTGGCGATAATCCCACCCTTTCAGTTAACTGTCGTTTCCGCAAAACAAGACTGCTCACAGCCATACACAAACGATAATATAAACCGGCCGCCGCCGCCTGTCAAGCGCCGGCGGCGATTTTTTACGGCGAAAGTTCCTACTTCCGGTCTTCCGGGAAGACGTACTCCTCGCCGGTCCCGTAGTGCTCCACCACGTAATCCAGGTCCTTGTCGCCGCGCCCCGAGCAGCAGACCAGGATCGCGCCGGAGTGGCGTTCCCGCGCCAGCCGCATCGCGTGGGCGACGGCGTGGGCGCTCTCCAGCGCCGGAATCACGCCTTCGTAACGCGACAGCTTGAAGAACGCGTCGACCGCCTCTTCGTCGGAGGCCGAAACGTACTTGACCCGGCCGAGCTCATTCCAGAAAGCGTGCTCCGGCCCGACCGCCGGGTAATCCAGCCCCGAAGCCACCGAATAGACCGGCGCCGCCGAACCGTCTTCGTTCTGCAGCAGCATGCTTTCGAAGCCGTGCAGCACGCCCTTGCTGCCGTAGGTCATCGACGCCGCGTGCTGCCCCAGCCCGGTCCCGGTCCCCATCGGCTCGACGCCGTGGATTTCCACCACCGAATCGGCCAGGAAGCCCGAGAACATCCCCGCCGAGTTGCTGCCGCCGCCGACGCAGGCGGTGACCACGTCCGGCAGCAGTCCGGTCATCGCCAGGAACTGCTCGCGCGCCTCGATCCCGACGCACATCTGGAAATCCCGCACCATCAGCGGGAACGGATGCGGGCCGACCGCCGAACCGATGCAGTAGATCGAATCCTTGTAGCTGGTCAGATAGGATTCGAAAGCCGAGTCGACCGCCTCCTTGAGCGTCTGAAGCCCGTGGGTGACCGGCACGATCTTGGCGCCGAGAATCGTCAGGCGGGTCACGTTCGGCGCCTGCTTGGCGATGTCGACCACGCCCATGTGAATTTCGCACTCCAGCCCGAAATAGGCCGCCGCGGTGGCCAGCGCCACCCCGTGCTGCCCGGCGCCGGTCTCGGCGATCAGGCGCTTCTTGCCCATGAACTTGGCCAGCAGCCCCTCGCCCATGCAGTGGTTGAGCTTGTGCGCGCCGGTGTGGTTGAGGTCTTCGCGTTTGAGGTAAATCTGGCAATTGCCGAGCTTGCGCGACAGGTTGTTGCAGTGGTAAACCGGCGTCGGACGCCCCTGGAATTCGCGGCGGATCCGCCGGAGCTCGCTGATGAAGTGCGCCGAATGGCAGATCGCCTGGTAGGCGTCGGCGATCTCCTCGAAGGCCGGAACCAGCTCCGGCGGCAGGATCGCTCCGCCGTAGGGCCCGAAGCGGCCGTTGCGATCGGGATAGTTGTGAAAGTAGCTGGTGAAATCCATATTTTCTCTCCTGAAAAGGGTTATTCGTTCAAAACCGCTTCGATCCGCGCCAGCTCCTCCGGCGCGAAATCGCAATTCGGCGCCTTCCCGGCCAGTTCGCGGATCTGTTCCGGGGTGCTGGCGCCGATCAGCGCCGAAGTCACCGCCGGCAGCCGCAGCACCCAGCCGATCGCCATCTGCGCCAGGCTTTGGCCGCGCTCCGCGGCGATGGCGTTGAGCTTGACCAGCTTCGCCACCAGCTCCGGAGTCACCCGCGAGGGCTTGAGAAATCCGCCCCGGGCCGCCCGCGACGCGGCGGGAATGCCGTGCAAATACTTGTCGCTCAAGAGGCCCTGGGCCAGCGGCGAAAAAACGATCGCGCCGACCTGCTCGCGCTCCAGCAGCCCAAAGAGGCCGCTTTGCTCATTGTCGCGCGCCAGCATGCTGTAAAAGGGCTGGTGAATCAGGCACGGCGTGCCGAGCCGCCGCAGAATCGCGAAGGCCTCGGCGGCGCGCTCCGGCGGATAATTGGAAATCCCGGCGTAAAGCGCCCGTCCCGAGCGCACGATGTAATCCAGCGCCCCCATCGACTCCTCCAGCGGCGTCTCCGGATCGGGGCGGTGGTGGTAGAAAATGTCGACGTAGTCGAGCCCCAGCCGCTGCAAACTGCGGTCGCAACTGGCGACCAGATACTTGCGCGACCCCCATTCGCCGAACGGCCCCGGCCACATCAGGTAGCCGGCTTTGCTCGAAACGATCAGTTCGTCGCGGTAGGGCGCCAAATCGCGCTTGAGGACGCGCCCGAAGTTTTCCTCGGCCGATCCCGGCGGCGGGCCGTAGTTGTTGGCCAGATCGAAGTGGAAGACGCCGCAGTCGAAGGCGGCCCGCGCCATGGCGCGCATGTTGTCGAAGACATCGGCGCCGCCGAAGTTGTGCCACAGACCGAGCGACACCGCCGGCAGCCGCACCCCCGAAGCGCCGCAGCGCCGGCAGCTCGCCGCGTCATAGCGGCCGTCGGCCGCCCGCCACACGTCATTGGTCATCGTCTCTCCCCCTCCCCTTTAAACAGAAACGGCCCGAGGCGGCTGAGCCCCGGGCCGACGCCGGTCGATTCCGAATTACTTGGCGCGGCGGATGCCGAGCTCGGTGGTCAGCGACAGATAACGCTCGTGGTTGATCCGGGAAAGATAGCTCAACAGACTGCGGCGGCGGCTGACCATGGCCAGCAGGCCGCGCTGGGTCGAATAATCCTTGGGATTCTGGCGCAGGTGCTGGGTGAGCTCCTGGATCTTCCGCGTGAGCACCGCGACCTGGACTTCCGGCGAACCGGTGTCGCCTTCCTGGCGCGCGTACTTGACGATGATTTCGGTCTTCTGAGTCTTGTCCATTGCTGAAAAGCCTTTCGTTTCGCGTTTCGCAGTTGGCTTGCGCCGCCGGCGGGACGACTCGACCGCACCGGCAATTCACCACAAAACCGTCTGTAATTCCGATTAATATAACACCGTGTCGCCGATATTTCAACCGCCCAATCGCGAAATTCCCCGACCGCGCACAAAAAAAGAACGCCGGAACTTGAAATCTGTCGTCCGGCGCGGTATATTTCATCCCCAGTTCAAGGAGATTCCCACATGATGAATATTGAAGCTCTGCGGCAGCTCACCGCCGCTCACGGACAGCAGCATGTCCTCCGTTATTTCGACCGGCTCGACGACGCCGGGCGGCGGCAGCTTGCCGGCCAGCTCGCCGCGATCGACTTCGACGAACTCGACGAACTGATCCGGGACTACGTGCTGGTCCGGCCGCAAACCGCGATTCCCGGCGATCTGGCGCCGGCGCCCTTTTTTCCGCTCGAACCGGCCGGCGCCGCCCAGGCCGAACTGTACCGCCGGGCCCGGGAACGCGGCGCCGAACTGCTGCGGCAGGGCCGGGTCGCGCTGCTGACCGTCGCCGGCGGCCAGGGCACCCGGCTCGGCTTCGACGGCCCCAAGGGGACCTATCCGATCGGCCCCGTGACCGGGCGCAGCCTCTTCGCCTACTTCGCCCAGGGCATCGCCCGCGCCGGTGAAAAATACGGCCGCGACTTCACCTGGCACATCATGACCAGCGTGCTCAACGACGCGGCGACCCGCGAATATTTCCAGAGCAACGCCTGGTTCGGCCTGCGTCCGGAACAGGTGGTCTTCTTCACCCAGGGCACCATGCCGGCCATCGGATACGACGGCAAGCTGCTCCTCGAAGCCGAAGATTCGCTGGCGCTCTCCCCCGACGGCCACGGCGGCACGCTGCTGGCGCTGCGCCGTTCGGGCGCCCTCGACCGGATGCGGGCCGAAGGCAACGACTACATCTCCTATTTCCAGGTCGACAACCCGCTGGTCCCGGTGGTCGATGAGCTGTTCCTCGGCCTGACCGACCTCGAACACTCCGAAATGAGCGCGATCATGCTCGCCAAGACCGGCCCCTTCGAAAAACTCGGCAACTTCTGCGTCGCCGACGGCCGCACCGAGATCATCGAATACAGCGACCTGCCCGACGCGCTGGCCGAGAGCCGCAACGCCGACGGTTCGCTGCGCTTCATCGCCGGCAGTCCGGCGATCCACGTGATCGCCCGCGGCTTCGTCGAACGGCTGACCGCCGGCGGCCGGCTGAGCCTGGGCTGGCACCGCGCCGACAAAAAGGTCCCGTGCCTCGACGGCGACGGCAACCGGGTCAAGCCGGAGGAATCCAACGCGGTCAAGCTCGAAAGCTTCATCTTCGACGCGATGCCGCTGGCCCAACGGACGATGATCCTCGAAGGCAGCCGCCGGGACCTCTTCGGTCCGACCAAAAATCCGACCGGCGTCGACTCGGTCGAGAGCTGCCGCGAGCTGCTGATCGCCCGCGACCTGAGGCGCCTCGCCGCCGCCGGCGTCGAAGTTCCCGCCGGCGTCAAGGTCGAAGTGTCGCCGCGCCGGGTGCTCGACGCGGCCGACATGGCCGAATACTGCCGCGCCAGGCATCTGACCACCCTCGCCGGCCGCGGCGGCGCGGTGGTGCTGGAGTAACCCCCCGGGGACCGGCCGATGAAGCCCCTCGATTCCGATCTGAACGGATTGCCCCGGTACGACGAAAGCCGCGCCGGGCGGTCGCTCAACTACGCCTTCGGGCTGCTGATCACGGTGGTGATCATCATGCTCTTCGGGATCACCATGCTCTATTCGGCCAGCTTCGTCAAGGAGGGGGCGAAGTTCCTCCACGCCCAGCTGATCTGGGCGGCGATCGGGCTCGGGGCGGCGGTCGCGGTGTGGACCGTGGGCTATAAATTC
>JAVBSD010000141.1:0-3214 GCA_031547325.1 Victivallaceae bacterium
GAGAGATTCCCCAACTTCAGTTGCCAGTCACCGTATTCGGCGCGCGCGCCGGCGGCGAATACGCCGGCGCAGCCGGCTTGCGTTGCGGAAATGCTGAACCTGGATGCGTCGGGGATGATCCGGGGACCGCCGGGGATGGAGAGCTCGGGCAGCAGGACTTCGCCGGCGGCCTGCCAGCCGGCGGGGGCGCGTTCGACGGCGCCGTTGCGGAGAGCGAAGCGGTGTTCGCCGAGCGGAGTCCGGGCGGAGGCTTCGACGGTGAAGGCGCCGGCAGCGGCGCCGTCGCTTGAGAAGACGGCTTGGACGACGGCCTGTTGCAGTTGCGGCATGGCGTCGGTGAGCTCGATGGCCACTTCTGCCCGCTCCGGCAGCGCGGCGCCGAGAGTCAGCAGGGTGCTTCCGGAGACGTGCAAAGACCCCGCGGCGGCGAAAGGCAAGAGGCCGGCCAGGTGTTCCAGGCGGACTTCGGCCGCGACCGAGGCGGTGAGCAGCCGGGAGGCCGGATCGTAAAGGGCCGAGAGATCGATTTCTCCGGCGAGGAGCTCGATTTGGCCGGCGAGGGCGATCGGCGACGCGGCCAGGTCGACGGAAAAATTCGCCGGGACCAGCCATTGGCTGTTGCGCCACGCGGCTTTGAGCCGGATGTTTTCGAGCTCGATGCGCTTGACCGCCACGGCGGCGCTGCCGCCGCCGGAACCGCCGGAGCCGCCGGAGGCGTTGGGGAGCCGCGTCAGGTCGACGCCGCCGATGCTCCATTGGCCGCCGTCGTCGACGCCGACGGTGACTTCGAGCCCGGAAACGACGATTTCATCGACCTCGAGCCAGGGGCGGGAGGAGAAGATGTTGAGGTTCGGCGAATAATTCAGCGGGACCGAGTCGACGGTGACGCTGCTACCTTCGGTCCCGGTCAGGCGAACCCGGTCGAGGTCGGCTCCGCCCAGGCCGATCCGGCGGACCCGGCACGACGCGTCGGTGAAGCCGAAGCCGCCGGCCAGGCGCGGCAGCAGGGTGTTTTCGAGGTAATCCGGCAGCATCCAGCACCACAGGACGAGGCCGAGCAAAATCAGGACGGCCGCCGTTCCGGCGGCGCGGAGGCCGAACCGGAGAATCCCGGTCGCGACGCGGCGGAATTTGCTGCCCCGGGCGGTCATCGCTTCAGTTGCGTTTTCCGCGTCTGCCGCCCGATGAACGCGCGGGGCTCGGGGTGTGGAAGCCGTCGATCTTTTTGGGCCGCGCCTTCAACTCGAGGATGATCGGGAAGCCGGTGTAATCGAAGGCCTGGCGCAGCGCGTTCCTGAGGTAGCTCAGGTAATTCGGCGCGCAGTTGTCCGGGCGGTTGACGAAGAGCACGAAACGCGGCGGCCGGGTCCCGACCATGCTGGCGTAGTAGATTTTCAGCGGCGACAGCCCGACCACCGGCGGGGACAGCCGTTCGAAGGCGTCCCCGAGCACCCGGTTGAGCACCCCGGTCGGAACCTTGACGCCGAACTGCTCCATGACCTCGGTGATCGCGTCGAGCACCGCGTTGAGGTTGTAGCCGGTTTTGGCGCTGGTGAAGACCACCGGGGCGTAGGATAATCCGGGCATGGTGTGGCGCACTTCGGCGAGCAGGGCCTTCTGTTTATGTTCGCCCTGCAGGATGTCGAATTTGTTGGCGACGATGATGCAGGCCTTGCCCGATTCCTCGATGACGCCGCCGATGCGGCGGTCCTGGGCGGTCAGGCCGTACTGGTCGGCTTCGATCACGAAAAGCACCACGTCGGCGCGCTTGATCGCCTCCTCGGCGCGCATCGCGCTGAACATCTCCACCGCGTCGGAGACCTTGCCCTTGCGTCGGAGTCCGGCGGTGTCGATCAGCACCGCCGGCATCCGTTCGCCGCGCCATTCGATCGAAAAATCGATGTCGATGGCGTCGCGGGTGGTGCCGGCGACGTCGCTTTCGATGACCCGTTTTTCGCCGAGCAGAGCGTTGACCAGCGAAGACTTGCCGACGTTGGGGCGGCCGATCACCGCCAGCTTGACCGCCGCCGGCTTCGCCATCGGGGCGGCCGCTTCGGCTTCGGGCTTCGGGAGCAGCTGGAGCACGCGGGCCAGCAGCCGGTCGATGCCGTAGCGGTGGGTGCACGACACCGCGAAGATGTCCTGGAGGCCGAGCTCGGAAAATACCCCGGCTTCGCCGGCGAGGGCGGGATTGTCGCATTTGTTGGCGACGACCAGCACCGGTTTGCCGGCGGCGCGCATCCGGACGGCGACGTCGCGGTCGAGCGCGACCACGCCCTCCTGGACGTTGGCGACCAGGATCAGCAGATCGGCGCCGCCGACGGCGACTTCGGCCTGGGCGGCGATGTGGCCGTCCCACAGGTCGACCTTGCGTTTTTCCTTTTCGAACATGCCGAGCCCGCCGGTGTCGACGAGCTGGAAATCGACGCCGCCATGGCGCACCGGGACGCTGACCCGGTCGCGGGTGACTCCGGGCATTTCGTGGACGATCGACAGCCGTTTGCCGGCGATGGCGTTGAATAGCGATGATTTGCCGACATTGGGGCGGCCGACGATGGCCACGACCGGCATATTGCGGCCGGCGGCGTTGTCTGTATTGAGCATGTGATTCCCTCCGGGCCATAATGTATCGCCGCAAGCGCGTTATTGCAACCTCGGCGGGGGGGCGCGAAGGGGGAAAACGATCGAAAATCGGGCGTTTTTGATAAAAAAGTTGAAAAAATGAAATTTATGACTTGAAATAATGTTGAACCGGTCCTAACTTAACATCAAGGGTTGTATTTTTTTCGAAACCAAATCGGGAGATGTAAAATGTTCGGATTGAAATGGCTTGACCTTCTCGTGATCGTCGGGATGATCGCCTGCTTCATCGGGTTGAAGGTTTGCAGCAAGAACCAGCGCACGATGAAGAACGCCCAATTGATCGCCGTCCTGATGCTCTGCGGTGTTTTCGTGTGCGCCGGCACGCTTTTCTGGCGCCAGTTCCTCAAGGATCTGCTGACCGACCGGACCGCGGAAGCCCACAAACGCAATTGCGTCCAGTGGCGCGCCCAGGGCTACGGCCTGGCCAAGTATATCAACGGCGAGCTGAAGAACGATTCGGCTCTCACCGGTGAAGGCGTCCTGGTCATCTTCGAGGATTCCGACTACAACACCGACCTGGTGGCGGCCTTCAAGGAAGGGCTCACCGAGGGCGGGATCGCTCAGAGCACCG
>JAVBSD010000124.1:0-3249 GCA_031547325.1 Victivallaceae bacterium
GCCTGGCTGAAGCCGCCCGGCTGGCGATGGCGCTGAGCGATCAAATGGCCGACTCCACCGGCGAGAACGCGCTGCTGTGCCACCTGGAGGCGGGCAGCGTCAACCTCGACGCCGGCGAATACGACAACTCGCTGGTCGCGCTGCTGCGGGCCGAACAACTGATGTACGGCGGGCCGGGGGAGGGGGCCGGCCGCTACCAGTTTCCGGGGGACGGCGGGAGTTTCCGCGGTTACCGTTCGGATTGGCTGACTCTGAATTTGCTGTTGTTTTTCAACTATTTCCAGCGGGGCGATTTCGAGGATGCCCTGGTCGAAATCCGGCGGATGCGCCAGGCGCAGTTCGAATACCTGTTGCAGGATTCCGATCAGGAGGTGCGCAGTTTCGACCGGCAGGCCGCCGTTTCCGCCGCCGCCGCTGTGATGCCCTACCGGATGAGCCAGGCCATGAAAAAATCCCTGCTCTCCGAAACATTGATCGCCGCCGGCCTCAACAGCAAGCTGACCGAATACCGCCAGCGCCGCCGTCCGGCGCTGCCCGTGTTTTACAATCCGCTGGCCTTTTATCTGTCGGCGGTCGGCTATTACTGGGACAACGAGTTCGAGGAGGCGGTGATCGATCTGAACTACCTGTGGCAGATGCTGCCGGACAATCCGCTCTACCGCCGCGACTACGCCACTTTGCTGAAGATGCTCAAAGACCCCGTGCCGGAAGCGCTGCAGAAGGAGGCGGCCTGGAACCATCCGCTCGAAGACCAGATGGTTCTGGTCATTCTCGCCCGCGGCGCGGCCGGCGGCTGGGAGAATCAGCGCTGCGAACTGTATTTGCCGGAGATGGTTCCGGCGAGCTGGACCGTGTGCCGCCCCGCCGCGGCGCAGGCGGCTCCGGCGGCGGCGATGACGGTGCGCGCCGCCGGCAATGCCTTCCGCGCTTCCTCGCTGGCCGACGCCGAGGCGGTGCGGCTCGACGAATACTGGCAGTTGACGCTGCCGCGGCTGCTGGAGAGCGCGGTGGACGACATCCGCTTGACCACCCAGGCCCACAACGCGGCGCAGGCGACCATCGATTCCATGGACAAGAGCGATGACGCTTTTGCGGTGGTGGCTTTGCTGGCCGCCCGGGCCGCCCTCGAAGCCACCAGCCGCGCCGACGTCGACCACAGTGAATGGCGCAGCTGGAGCACCCTGCCGTCGAGCTGGCTGGTCGCCCACGCGCCGATCGGGGCCGCCCGGACCGTCGACGTCGAAATCAGCGACGCCTCCGGGCGGCGGCTTTTCCAGCAGCGGCTGAATATCGAACCCGACGTCAACCGGGCGATCGTCTACATTCGGGAGATTTCCGGAAAATACCACTGTAAACTATGGGGCAGCATGGAATGAAGTCCGCGATGATGATTGCTCTGGCCGGGATGCTGCTGGCCGCCGGCTGCGGTTCGCCGGCGCGGTTGATCCGCATCGACGGGCCGGAAGCGCTGACCACGATCACCGGCGTCGATCCGGCCGACTGGCAGCACGCAGCGCAGCAATGCATCGATTCGCTGCTGCGGTCGGGGGCGCTGCGGCGACCGGACGGCCGGCAGTCGGTGGTGATGGTCAGCCGGGTGCGCAATTATACTTTGCAGCACATGGACACCCGGATTTTGACCACCAAGATCCGCCAGGCGGTCGTGGTCTCGGGGCAGGGGGCGGTGACCAGCGCGGTCGGCGTCGGGAGCAACATCGACCTGGCGGTGCGGCGGATCCGGGAAATCGCTTTCGACGATCTTTTCGCGCCGGGGACGGTGCCGCAGCGCGGGACGGTGGTGGCGCCGAATATGAGTCTCTCCGGCACCATCACCCAGCAGATCACCAACGTCGGCCGCACCGAGGAGAGTTATTTCATGTTTCATCTGGTCCTGACCGACCTGGATACCGGTATCGCGGTTTGGGAGCACAACGTGGAAATCGCCAAGCAGGGTACCCGCCCGTTATTTTGATACGATACGACAACACAAGGAGGTTGAAATGAGATTGACGACATTGGCCGCGGCCGCGGCGGGGCTGTTGTGCCTGGCCGGCTGCCAGAACACCGTGAACACCGCGGAAAACACCCCGGCGGCGATGCAGCCCAGCGCCGTGGATTCCAACCGTTATTCCACCGACAGCTTTTGCGCCCGGCGGCTCCTGATGCTGTCGGCCCGGGTCGGTTCCACCGCGCAGAATCTGGCGGTGATGCAGGTCGAGGTGCGCAGCGAACGCTACGGCTTCTGGGCGGAAATCTGGAGCTGGTGGACCGAGGAAAACCCCTATTACATCAGCTACAAGGTCGACTGGTTTGACGAGCAGGGCCTCCAGGTGACCACCGCGGCCAGCGCCGTATGGATTCCGGAGATCTTCTATCCCGGTGAAATCAAGGCCATTCAGTCGGTGGCGCCGAATTCGCGCTGCAAAGACTTCCGGATCAGCTTCAAGGAAACCGAATAACCTTTGGGAAAGGGAATTTACATTATGAAATACCGTGCATTTTCCGTGGCCGCCGCCGGGCTGGCGGCGCTTCTGCTGGGCGGCTGCGCCTCGGCGCCGAAGCGCATCGATCCCGCCGGCAACGAGGGGCTGACCACCGCCCACAACATCGACGCCAAGGACTGGCAGGAGGTCGCGGTGGCCTCGATCAATTCGATGCTCCGTTCCGGCGCCATGGCCCGTTCCGACGGCCGCATGACCGTGCTGATGATCTCCGATATCAAAACGCCGGCCGGTTCCGACTTCAACACCCGGATTCTGACCAACAAAATCACCCAGGCGGTGCGGGAGTCGGGGCGGGCGACCGCGACTTCGGCGGTCGGGGCCAACGGCGCCCCGGATACGGCGGTGCGCCAGATTCGCGACCTTGAGGACGACGATCTCTTCAATCAGTCGACGGTGGCGCAGCGCGGCACGGTGGTGGCTCCCGATATGAGTCTTTCGGGCGAAATCATCCAGGAACGGCGTTCGCAGGGGCGGACCAGCGAGTCGTACTTCCTCTTCCACATCGTTTTAACCGATTTGCCGACCGGCTTGGTGATGTGGGAGGACAACGTCGAAATCGGCAAGCAGGAGACCAAGTCGATCTTCGATTGACGGAAATTTCTTGAAAATTCCTGCTGGGGGGACTTGCATTTCGCCTCGGGGATGATATATTAGATTTTGTTTTGCGCTCCGTAAACCAATGCGGCACACAAAACGGTTGATCGGAAAAATTCAAAAAAATACCTTTTCGGGTTTGACAAAACCC
>JAVBSD010000463.1:0-4044 GCA_031547325.1 Victivallaceae bacterium
TCCTGGCGACCATGTCGAAGAGCGCCGCGACCTGGCCCAGGCCTTCGGCGCGGGCGTCTTCGGCGAAGCCCGTGTACATTTCGGTCCACTCGTAATGCTCGCCCTCGGCGGCGTGGCGCAGGTTGGTTGCGGTGTCGGAGACGCCGCCCAGCAGGTTGAACCAGATCCGGGCGTGTTCTTTCTCGTTGTTGGCGGTTTCGTCGAAAATCGCCGCGACCTGTTCGTAGCCCTCTTTGCGCGCCACGTCGGCCCAGTAGCTGTATTTGTTGCGGGCCTGGCTCTCGCCGGCGAAAGCGGCCGCGAGGTTCTGCTCGGTCTTGGTGCCCTTGATCTCACTCATGGCTCATTCTCCTCCTTGAAGTTGGGGTGTTGAGGCTTACTATAACGGCATTTCAATAAAATGCAAACTAAATCAATAAAAATTACTGATTTTGACGGCGCTCATTGGGTGCTCTCCATGGCCTGTTTGGCGGCTTCGGCCTGGGTGCGCAGTTTTTCGACCAGATCGGAGCGGTTGCCGTGTCCGATGAAGGGGCCGAACCAGTCTTCGCCGAACTTGATCAGGCCGTACTTTTCCAGGCGCATGGCGAGATCGTCGACCAGGGCGTCGGGATCGGGGAGGTCGGTCGCGCCGGCTTCAAGCAGTTTGGGGTAATGCTCCATGGTGACCAGGTCGATGCCGATGGCGGCCAGGTCGACGCGATCGGCCAGCACCGGGTCGCCGGCGGCCAGATCGCGCGCCTGCCGCATCAGACCGCGCGCCCGGAGCAGGGTCGGAGCGGTCAGCCACTGGTCGCTGGTCATGTGGTAGCAGCCGAAGCGGTAGTCGATTTTGGCGACTTCATCTTCGAGCAGCCACAAATATTCCTTGAGGACGGGGCCGATTTCGGGGCCGTAGTAGCCGAGCAGGAATTCGTCGACCAGGGTTTCGCCGTCGAGTTCGGGGTCCCACAGCAGCTTCGAGGTGACCCAGGCGCGCAGCGGGGCGAAGTCGCCGATCATGCCGCCGGAATTGGTGTGTCCCTGCTGGAAGACGGACTTGGCTTTGCTCTTGACGAAGTAGCGGGTGTGGTCGTCGAGATGCCGCAGGATCGGGTGGGGCAGCAGGAAGTTCCAGTAGTTGGTCACGTAGTTCCACACCGCGACTTCCGGGGCGATTTCGGCCCAGCCGTCGAGGCTGGCTTTGATCGGGGCGTTGGATTCGCTGTTTTCCATGGTCTCGGTGAAGCCGAGGCGGATGGTGCAAATCCGGATCATCACGTTGTGGCGCGGCCGGGTGATTTTCGGCGGCGGCAGGGTATGCTGGTAGGCCAGGGTTTCGACCCGGACGCCGGGGAATTCCTTTTCGACCGCTTCGGCGACCTGGTTGACCGCCCGCAGCAGCACGCCGGCGGGGGAGCCCTCTTCGGCGTCGACGGCCAGGCAGTCGGCGCATTGGCACTGCTTGTAGAAGTCGTTCTGGCTGACCGAAATCACTCTGGGATCGGGATGCTTGCGCAGCCGTTCGAGGGTTTTTTCGGTCAGCACGCCGACGACTTCGGGGTTGGAGAGGCAGAGCTGGACGCCCTGTTCATTGCTGCGTTTGCCGTCGATTTCGGAGAACCATTCCGGATGGGCTTCGAAGTAGACCGAGGGCGGAACCATCTGCTCGAAGGTATGCACGAAGCCGATGATTTCGAAGTGGCCGCCCAGCTCCTCCGGGAGCCGGTTGTGGTGGCCGTTGTTGCGGGTGTGCGAAGCGAATTCGGGGTGGTTGATGACGTCGTCGTAGAAGCATTCGCGGATCAGGATCGGCGGCACGAAGCGGATGTGGGCATCCGCCGGAATCACCAGCGCTTCCGCTTGCGGCGTCGTGGTTTCGGTCGAGGTCCACCAGCGCACGCCGTAGTATTTTTCGAGGAATTCGTAGACCGCGTAGAGGGTGCCGTGGGTTTCGCCGCCGGCGAGGACGATGGAGCCGCCGGGGATGCTTTCGAGCATGATTTCGTCCGCTTCGAGTTCCGGCAGGCCGCCGGGCGCGGCGCGGCCGATGTAAAAGGCGGGGCCGGCGGCGGCTTCGGCGACGATTTCCGGCTCGCAGCCGGTGGTCAGTCCGAGGTAATGGCGCAGTTCTCCGGCGGCCCGCGTTTCCACCGGCGTCGGCGTCGCCGGTACTACGATCTGCGGCGGAGCGGAGGCGGACGAAGCGTAGCCGCCGAGCAGGACGGCCGTCAACAGGAACAGGACCTTGGGGTGAATTCTCATGGCTTCTCCAGTAAACGGTTGATGGAGTTAGTATAGCCGCTCTCCGGCCCAAAATCAATGCGGCGGGAAGAAAAATGCTTCAGTTTCGTTCCCGCGACGGATGGATTCCGAACCGTTTGAAGTAGATTTCGTTGAAATATCCGGCGTCGAGGAAGCCGCAGCTCCAGGCGATTTCGCCGACGTTGTGGCGGGTGGTGCGGAGCATTTTGCGGGCGTATTCGAGGCGGATCGAATTGATGTAGTCGGTCAGGCGCACGCCGGTTTCGCGGCGGAAGAGTCCCGAGAGGTAGTTGGGGGAGCAGCCGGCGGCGGCGACGCTTTTGACGTTGGGGATGCTGGCCGGAAAGCTGGCCGAAATGTGCTGCATCGCCTGCGCCACCAGAGGATGCCGCCGTCCGTCCGGGGATGCCGGCGCCGCCGGCGGAAGTTCCAGGGCCGGGAGAAATTTGTGGATCAACGCCGCGATCAGGTGGCGCAGCGCCGCCTGGCGGTCGGAATTGCGCAGGTCGCCGGGATGGTCGAGCGCCTCGGTCAGGGCGAAGATGCCGGGGACTTCCTCATAGTTGCGGCGTTGGACGATGCGGGGGGCCGGTTCCGCCGTGTCCGCCAGCGCCAGGTGGAGGTGCGGCGCGTCGCCGGCGCTCCACATCACCAGGTTGGCGAAGTTGCTTCCGGCGTGGCGGAAGGTGGTTTCGCCGTGGGGCAGTCCGGCCGGCACCGGCAGGATCTGGCCCGGCAGGAGCTCGATCGTCTGGTGGGGCAGGTCGAAGCGGCTGCCGCCCGACAGCTGGAAAAAGATCTCCGGCGCCAGGTGAAAGTGGCGTCGCGGATGTTTGTCCCACAGCCCTTTCAGGCGCGGCACGATGATCGGAGTATTGCCGGTGATGATTCCCGCCGCCAGCCGGCGCAGCGCGATGGCGGCGAAGCCGGAAAATTCGAAATCTTCCGCCTCGGCCTGCTCCAGTTCCGGAAACTGTCCCCAGTTGTTCATCCGCCGCCTCCCGGTGGGATATGATCGTAGTTTTACCATAACAATAATACCAAATACCGGAAAAATCCAATGGCATATTGCCGCGCGGCGGTCTATTGTAATGGCAACACCAAACGAAAGGGTAGGTCATGGGCAAGATCAACGTCACGATTTGGAACGAATTCCGTCACGAAAAAAGCATCGACCTGGTCAAGAAAATCTATCCGCAGGGCATGCACAAGGCCATCGGCGACGGCATCGCCGCGGAAGACCTCAACATCCGGCTGGCCAGCCTCGACGAGCCCTGCAACGGCCTGCCGCCGGAGGTGCTCGACACCACCGACGTGCTGCTGTGGTGGGGCCATTGCGCCCATCACGAAGTCGCCGACGAGGTGGTGGCCCGGGTTCACGACCGGGTGCTCCGGGGCATGGGGCTGATCGTGCTGCACTCCGGCCACAAGTCGAAGATTTTCATGGCGGTGACCGGCTGCTCCGGTTCGCTCAAGTGGCGCGAGCTCGGCGAACGCGAGCGGGTCTGGACCATCAGTCCCGGCCACCCGGTCGCCGCCGGCATCGGCGAATATTTCGAGATTCCCAACACCGAGATGTACGGCGAACGCTTCGAGATTCCCCAGGACGGCGAACTCGTCTTCATCTCCTGGTACGAGGGCGGCGAGGTCTTCCGTTCCGGCGTCGCCTTCGAGCGCGGCAACGGCCGGATCTTCTACTTTTCGCCGGGCCACGAAACCTTCCCGATCTATTACCAGCCGGAGGTGGTCCGGGTGATCGGCAACGCGGTGCGCTGGGCCGCGCCGCGCGCCTGGTGCTCG